>JAKAUH010000042.1 GCA_021818605.1 Planctomycetota bacterium | reverse complement strand
AACGACTTCAACCGTCAGCTCGTCGGCCACCTCCTGCGCCGAGGTGGCCACGACGTCATCGCGGCCTCCGACGGTCGCACGGCCCTTGAGGCCCTGGAGCACGGCCGCTTCGACCTGATGCTCCTGGATATCCAGATGCCGGAGCTCGACGGCTTCCAGGTCGTCGAGGCGCTCCGGCGCCGCGAGCGAGCGGCCGGCGGCCACCTTCCGGTCGTGGCCCTGACGGCGCACGCGATGAAGGAGGACCGCGAGCGCTGCCTCCAGGCCGGCATGGACGATTACCTGCCCAAGCCCATCCGCGCCGCGGAACTTTACTCGGTCATCGATCGTGCCCTGGCCGGCCGGCCGCCATCCGGGCTGGCCGCATGCGCGTCCACCTTGCCCGGAGAGGCGATTGACCCGGTGACCTTGCTCGCGGCGTGCGACGACGATCCCGTGCTTCTGGACAGACTGATCCGCGTCTTCGGGGATAACGTATCGAGCTCCCTCGCCCAGGTGCAGCAGGCCGTCGATCAGCAAGACTCGTCCCGTCTGGTTGAGTCGGCCCACAAATTGCGCGGAATGGTCTCGTGCTTCTCGGCGAGGGCTGCTCAGATCGTCGCCGAGCTCGAGGCCATGGGAGCCGCCGGCGAGCTCGCTGGTGCCGGGACGGCCTTCGAACTCCTGGCCGAGATGATCGGACGTCTGGGGCCGGCCCTTCAAGGCCTCACGATCGAGGATCTGCGACGGTTCAGCCGCCGGGAGCCCGATTAGGTCCTGCTCCGCCACCTACGAGGTCCTAACAAAATGGGGGACGGGCACATCGAAGACTCGGAGCCTGTCCCCATTTTGTTAGGGCCTGTCCACAGGACGGGTCCGGGACTGCGAACGGAGCCGGGCCAGCCGCTTGTTCCTCGCGCCGGTGGGCCATCCAACCGTTTGCTGCTTTTCGGCGGATTGTCTCGTCGGGCACGAGATAAAATGGAAAAGCCCGCGCCTCACCGCCATGGCGGTAAGGCCCGGGCTCATCATGAGAGAGCAGGCCGATCGACGCGGCTCAGGCCTCGTTGCCCCCAGTCGCCGACTCGGCTCCAGCGGCTGCGCCGACCAGGGCAGGCTGCTCGTCCTTGTTGGCGGCGATGAAGTTGAACCGGCGGTTCTCGCCCTCGCCTGAGACGATGGCTTCGATCTGGTTCTTGCCCTCGAAGGAGCCGCGGAGCAACTCCTCGGCCAGGGGGTTCTCGATGAGGTTCT
Organism: Planctomycetota bacterium; assembly: GCA_021818605.1. Taxonomy (GTDB): domain Bacteria; phylum Planctomycetota; class Planctomycetia; order Isosphaerales; family Isosphaeraceae; genus JAKAUH01. Next base: position 5,214 of record JAKAUH010000042.1, on the reverse strand, counting down.
CGATCGCCCGGCGGAGGGGCCTGGCCCCGTAGTCCGGGTTGTAACCCTTCTCGATGACGAACTCCTTGGCCTTGTCGGAGAGCATCAGCTCGAGCCCGCGGACGGCCAGCCGTCCGCGGATCTTCGACAGCTCGATGTCGACGATCTGCTTGAGGTTTTCCTTGTTCAGCGAGTGGAACACGATCACGTCGTCGAGGCGGTTGAGGAACTCGGGGCGGAAGTACCGCTCGATCGAGACCTTGAGCCGCTCCTTCATCTGTTCGTAGCTCGCCGCGTCGTCGCGCCCGCGGTCGAACCCGAAGATGTTTGAGGTCGAGGTCGCCTCGGCCCCGGCGTTGGTCGTCATGATGATGATCGTGTTCTTGAAGTCGACGTTGCGGCCGAAGCTGTCGGTCAGCCGGCCTTCCTCCATGATCTGGAGGAGCGTGTTGTACACGTCTGGATGGGCCTTCTCGATCTCGTCGAGCAGGACGACGGCATAGGCGCGGCGGCGGATTTTCTCGGTGAGCTGGCCGCCTTCCTCGTAGCCGACGTAGCCCGGCGGCGCGCCGATGAGCCTGGAGACGTTGTGCTTCTCCATGTACTCGGACATGTCGATCTGGATCAGCGCATCGGAGTCGCCGAAGATGAACTCGGCGAGGGCCTTGGCCAGGTGCGTCTTGCCGACCCCGGTGGGCCCGGCGAAGATGAAGCAGCCGATGGGGCGCTTGGGATCCTTGAGCCCGGCGCGGCTGCGGCGGACGGCCTCGCTGATCCGCTTGATCGCCTCGGACTGGCTAATGACCTTCTTCTGGAGTTCCTGCTCCATCCGCAGCAGGCGGGCGGTCTCGTTCTTGGTCTCGGCGACGTCGCGAACGACCGACGCATACGTCTTGAAGTCGGCCGGTCCGAGCACTCGCTGGAGTTCCTGCTCGAACTCCTCGTGAGTGAACGGCGCCGGGGTGATCAGCGACTCGAGCCGGGTGGCGACATCGTCCGGAACCTTCTTCTCCTGGCGGAGCGCCTCGAGCTGCTTCTGCGAGAGCTGGTACGAGAGCTTCTCGAGCTGCCGGAGCGGGATGCCGGTCATCTTGCTGACGACCTCGGCGATCACCTCCTCGTCGACCGTGCCGTCGATCTCCTTGGAGCGCTCGCGCCACTCGCGGGTGATCGTCTCCTTCTTTTTCTTCAGCTTGTCGGCCTGGTCGCGCAGCGCGGCGGCCCGCTCGAAGTCCTGGTTGGCGACGGCCTCCTCCTTGTCCTGGTTGAGGCGCTCGATTTGCTCGTCGAGCTCTTTCAGGTCGGGGGGCCGGGTCATCGCCTTGAGACGCACGCGGGCGCCGGCCTCGTCGACCACGTCGATGGCCTTGTCGGGGAGGCAGCGGCCGGTGATGTAGCGATCCGACAGCTCGACGGACGCCTCAAGGGCCTCGTCGGTGATCTGGACCCGGTGGTGCGACTCGTAACGCTCGCGCAGGCCGCGGAGGATCTCCATCGCCTCGTTCCGGCTGGGCGGCTCGACGATGATCGTCTGGAACCGGCGATCGAGCGCCCCATCCTTCTCGATGTACTTGCGGTACTCGTCGAGGGTGGTGGCGCCAATGCACTGGACCTCGCCGCGAGCGAGTGCCGGCTTGAGGACGTTGGAGGCGTCGATCGCCCCCTCGGCGCCGCCGGCGCCGACGAGGGTGTGCAGCTCATCGATGAAAAGGATCGTGTTCTTGGCGCGGCGGACCTCGTTCATGACGGCCTTGATCCGCTCCTCGAATTGGCCGCGGTACTTGGTGCCGGCGACCATCATCGCGAGGTCGAGGACCACGATCCGGCGGTCGCGTAGCAGCTCGGGGACGTTGCCATCGACGATCATCTGGGCCAGACCCTCGACGATGGCCGTCTTGCCGACCCCGGCCTCGCCCAGGAGGACCGGGTTGTTCTTCGTCCGGCGCGACAGCACCTGGATGACGCGCTCGATTTCGTTCTGGCGGCCGATGACCGGATCAAGCTTGCCTTGCCGAGCCAGGTCGGTCAGGTCGCGCCCGAATGAGTCCAAGGCCGGAGTCTTGGACTTGTTGCCTTTTGACGTGGCACCGCGTTCGCTCTCGCCGCCAGCGTCCATCCCGTGACCGAGCAAGTTCAGCACCTCCTCGCGCACTTCTTCCAACTTCAGATTCAGGTTCATCAGCACCTGGGCGGCCACCCCCTCCTGCTCGCGCAGCAGCCCGAGCAGAAGGTGTTCAGTCCCCACGTAGTTGTGATTCAGGTTGCGCGCTTCCTCGATGGCATACTCGATGACCTTCTTGGCCCGAGGAGTCTGGGGCAGCTTGCCCATCGTCACCATCTCGGGGCCCGCCTGCACGATCTTCTCAATCTCGTTGCGGATCTTCCGCAGGTCGACGTCCATGTTCCGCAGGACGGTCGCGGCCACGCCGCTCCCCTCCTTGATCAGCCCAAGAAGAACGTGCTCGGTCCCGACGTACTCATGATTGAATCGCTGGGCCTCCTGGTTGGCGAGTTGCATCACCTTGCGAGCACGATCGGTGAAGCGTTCATACATGCGGTCTACTCCGATTCGGCCATGGTCTTCACTTCGCGCCGTCCTGCGTCCACTTCCCGCCTCCATTGTACGCAACAGCGAGCCGATCCGACACCGGAGTAACCAGCATCCCGGGGGATCCCTGCAACTGTCATGGAGTCAGAACTCACGATCCCTCCATCTCGGACGACCGGATTTCCCACGCCGGACCGGCGCAGATCCTTCGTCCGAGATCGCGTCCGCGTGCATCTTCGCATCCACGGTTGGCAGCAGATGCAACCAGTCCCACGGGACGGGTCACGCCGTTTCGTCGGCGTCGAGCCGGGCGAGGGCCTGGCGGATCTCCCAGCGCCACTTTTCGCCTTGCCTGGTCTCGAGGCACTGCCGAAACGCGCGCCGCGCCAGGCTGGGCCGCTGGGTCCGGATGTAAATCATACCCAGGTGCATCAGTGCGTCAGTGTCGGACTCGTTCATCGCCAGGATGCGCTCGATCCGCTCTCGTGATTCGCCCCACTCACCTCGAAGATACGACACATGGGCCTCGCGGAAGAGGCGATCGATCTCGTCCCGGTGCCGATCCGGATGACAGTAGTGGATCCACCAGAGAGTGTAGCCCATCCCCGCCACCCAGGTGACGGCGGCCAAAACTGCAAGGAAGTCCGCCGAGCCCGTCGGCAGTGCCTCCGGCCAGATCCACCGCCCCATCACCGCCACGTTCAGCGACGCGGCAAAGAACGTACCCAGCAGAATGCCCAGGATTTCCTGACCCGACCAGATCTGAGCCAGCCCCGGCCATAGGGAGAGAGCCACGATCCGCGCTTGTCTGGCCATGAGCCCTTCTTCCCGGCCGAATGAATTCCCGGGCCCCCGACCCGAGTCCGAGAGTGATTGTAGAGCCCGCCACCCCGGGAATCAAGTTAAGCGCAAAGCGCCCTTGACGCCGGGTGCTGCCGGGTGCCTGTGGATCGAGTGGTGTTCGCCCCGGGAAATCCCTGACACTGTCGATGTACTGCGTGAGCCAGCCAGCGCTCCAGTCCCGGTGGGGCGAGGATCTGGCGCAGTTAGAGCGACGGCCGGTTGGATGGCTTACGGGCAAGAGGAGCTGGCCTACCGGCCTGGCCCGCCAATCGGGAATCCGCCCACTGTCCCGGTCTGGACCGGTCCTGTGAAGCAAGTGGCTCTGTCGCCCGACCCTGTGGGCCCGGATCGGGTCGGATCTGTTGGGACGGGATCGGCGGACAGAGCCGCCTACTACAAAAGACTCGGATCGGACCGAGCCGGTTGGGGGTACGGTGCCCGATCTGTGAGCCACGCAAACGTTCGGCGCTAGCGGAGAAGCTTGTCGCGAAGGTGGCGGCTCAACTGGCGGAGTTTCTCGCGGTCATCGGGCCGGAGTCGGACCTCGCGGAGCACACCCCGATCGAGCGGCACTCCGTTGACCTGGACCGCCATCTGGTCGAGCGTGCCGCGGAGGCTCAGCGCGGTCAATGAGCTGAGATCGACCTTCAGATCGCCAAGGATCCGCCGGGCCTGCTCGGGCAGACGCTCGGCCAGGCCTTGCGCCGTTATCTCATAGTCGACTCGGCCATCGAGGTCGGTCCAGCCGGACATCATGATCGGGACGCGGCCGACCATCAGGCGAAAATGGTCGGTGGTGATCTTGCGGTCGCGGTAGATGAAGTCGGTTCGCACTGAGCCCAGCCGGCGGTGGCCTCTCAGGTCGACGAACCGCGAGATCTCGGCGACCAGCGGCGTGCCGGCCAGTTCGATGGGATTGATGGTCATTTCCCCGTGGCCGGCAACGGCGCGGAGAAGCTTCGGCCAGTTCGGTCCACGGCCGCGAAAATACAGGTCGGCCCCCATCCTGCCCTTGAGACTCGACGTCGCGCCAGCAACGACCGGGACGACATAGCGGAGGATCGACATGCCCTCGTCGAGCGTCACGTCCTCGGCGCGGAGCTGGGCCTCGGCCGACATGGCCCTGGCGGTACGATCGACCCGCGCGGCAAACCGGAACGAGCCGCCGTTGATCGTCCCGCGAAGCTGATCGACGACCTCCAGCGGACCCTCGCCGTAGCCCTCGCCCTCGACGTCCTCGAGCTTCACCCGCGTGCTGCTCGGCTCGTCCACGACCAGCACGCGGGCGCCATGAACCCGCACCGAGATCCGGCTTTCGGCCGCCCGTGCCCGGCTGCCGCTACCCAGGGGCGCCACGGGACGGATCAGATCGGCCAACTCCACCGAACCGTCGGCGCGGCGAAGCACCCGCAGTTCGACCCCGTCCACATCCACCCGCGACGGCCGGCACTGGCCCTGGAGCATTCGCCAGGGGCCGAAGTCGAGCTGGATGTCGGCGGCCTTGAGCCAGGGGTCGGCGGTGTCCTTCGGCGACCCGATCTCGAGGTTCTTCAGGTGGATGCCGCCGAACAGCCCGACCGAGACGCCCTCGAGCGCCACGCGACGGCCGCTCCGCGCCTCCAGCCGGGCGACGACCTGGCGGCGGGCCCAGCCTGTGGGAGCCACCAGCACAATCAGGATCCAGAGCATTGGGGGGATCGCGGCGATTCCGCCGGCAATCCACGCGTACCGACGCCATCGGCGTAAGTTCATGGGAATCCTTTCCCCCGTTCCTGATCGGAACTCGATCACCTCCGTCCCTGTAGCATCCCGACTCCATCGGGCTCTGCGGACCTTAACCCAGA
>JAKAUH010000261.1 GCA_021818605.1 Planctomycetota bacterium | reverse complement strand
GTAAAGAACCCGATGGCCAGCAGGGCCTTGGGACCTACCCCGTAGGCCCAGGCGAGCCGGCCCAGGGCCAACGCCATGAGGATGTCTGCCCCCAGCATCCAGAGGCGGTGGTGCCGAAAATAATCGGCAGCCGTCGCCCAGGATAACTTAAGTGGCCAGTGGAGCCCGAGCAGACTGATGGCGCCGATCTCGGTCAGTGGCGCATGACCTTCGCGGAAGGCTACGGGAAAGACATCGCTAAAAAGTCCAAACGGCAGGCCTTCGGCCACGTAAAGAATGGCGACCCACAAGAGCCGGCGGCGGACTTCGGGACGCCTAAGGTAGCTCGGCACGCCGGAACCTGTAGAGGGCGATCTCGCCTAGCAGGTTGGGGAAGAGCCGCAACCAGAGCTTTTGCCGGTGCGCATGATCCACGACCTGGGACTCGAGGATCGTGATCCCGTCATCCCCGCGCCCGGATCCGCCGGCCGGCCGGCCGGTCGTGGTGGTCGTCGTGGTCGCGGCCCATCGGCCCGGGCCGGTGCGCTCGATCGTCGTCCGCCCCGCGCCGGCCGCCCGACCGGCGGCCAGCGCCTCGCCGCGGGCTGACGGCGAGAAGCCCCCGCCGCCAGGTCGCATCCCCGCGCCGGGGCTGCGCCCCACGCCCGGCCGGGGCGGCATCGGCTGCGCGTCGCGGTTCAGCAGCGAGGTTAACGCCCAGATCGCCAGGAATGTCAGCGGGATGATGAACTGCAGGAAGAGCTGGAATTGCATCCGGGTCGGTCCTCGATTACGCCTCTCGCGGGGTGGGACTCGGGATCAGCGTGCGATGGCACCCGGGCGCGGAGTGAACATCGATCACGACGGCTGGCTGTTCTCTCGCCGCGCGTTGCCCGTGCCGGCGATCGCGCTGCGCATCTCGGTATCGGCCTGGACGTTCCGCAGGTTGTAATACTCGCTGATGCTGATATTCCCCTGGCGGAACGCCTCGGCGATCGCGCGGGGGATCTCGGCCTCGGCCTCGACGACCTTGGCGCGGTTCTCCTGCACTTGCGCGATCATCTCCTGCTCCTTGGCGACGGAGAACGCGCGGTGTTCCTCGGCCTTGGCGCGCGCCACGCGAGTATCGGCCTCGGCCTGGAGCGCCTGGAGGTTCGCGCCGATGTTGTCGCCCACGTCCACGTCGGCGATGTCGATCGACAGGATCTCGTACGCCGTGCCGGCGTCGAGCCCCTTTTCCAGCACGCGCTTCGAGATCGTGTCGGGCTTCTCCAGCACCTGCTTGTGGGTGTCGGCCGAGCCGATCGCGTTGACGATGCCCTCGCCGACGCGGGCGATGATCGTTTCATCGGTCGCTCCGCCGACCAGGCGGTCGAGGTTGGTGCGCACCGTGACCTTCGCCTTGACCTTGAGCTGGATGCCGTCCTTGGCGACGCCGTCGATGCTGTTTCGCCCGCTGGCGGGGTCCGGGCACTGGATGACCTTGGGATTGACGCTCGTCTGCACGGCCTCGAGCACGTTCCGCCCGGCCAGGTCGATCGCCGCGGCGCGCTTGTACGACAGCGGTATATCCGCCCGATTGGCGGCGATCAGGGCCCGCACCACGTTGGGGACATTGCCGCCGGCAAGGTAGTGCGCCTCGAGCGCCCGCGTGGTCATCCCGTCCTTCTCGGACAGGCCGGCCTGATAGGCCATGATCTTGGACCGCACGATGATGTTCGGGTTCACCTTGCGGAACGACATCCCGACCAGCTCGAGGATGCTGATGCTGGCCGACGTCATCTTCGCCTGGAGCCAGAGGTTGGCGTACTTGGCCAGGAAGATGCACAGGATGATCGCGATGCCGACCAGGACAAACACGAGAAACAGGACATAGGTGCCGGGATTCATCGGGAGAGCATCCTGAGTGTCTTGGTGTTTCCTCGAACGAGAGGCCGCACCAACCAGACCGGCGCGGTCGCGGACCCAGATCTCGCCGGCCGCCGAGCCGGGCGATCAGGCCCCGTGCCTCTCATGTTACCCGATCGCTCGGGTCGCCCGCCAACCCCCGCCCGGTCGCGACGGGGCGAGATCTGCGGCCACGAAGGAGCGGACTGGAAGAGCGAGCCTCCCGGCGAGCCGGGACAGGGAGGAAGCCAGGCGCCAACCTCGGCTCGCCGGGAGGCTCGCACTCCCGATGGACGCGCCGGGCCGCGTCGATCCTCACTCCCAGCCCCTCCCCGATCACGACACCTCGACCAGATCCTGGACCTTCTCGTCCGAACTGGTCTCCTCGACGACCTCGATCAGCATGCCGTAAAAGCTCCGATAGATGAAGCCGAGCGCGATGGCGAAGGCGACCACGGCCAGCAGCCCCCGCCAGAACGGCGCCATCACAACCGCCAGCTCGGCGGCCAGCAGGCCGAAGAGCGTGGCGAACTTGATGATCGGGTTCATTGCCACCGAGCTGGTGTCCTTGAACGGGTCGCCCACCGTGTCGCCCACGACGGTCGCCGCGTGCAGCGCCGTCCCCTTCTCGCGCAGCTCGGTCTCGACGATCTTCTTGGCGTTGTCCCAGGCACCGCCGGCATTCGCCATGAAGATCGCCTGGAACAACCCCGAGATCGCCAGGCCGATCAGGTAGCCGACGAAGAAATACGGGTTGACGAACGCCGCGCCCAGGGTCACGAAGAAGATCGTGAGGAAGATGTTGAGCATCCCCACCTGGGCATACCGCGTGCAGATCGCCACCACCCGCTTCGAGTCCTCGAGGCTCGCCCTGGCCGTGCCGTCGAGCCGCATGGTCCGCTTGATGAACGCCACGGCGCGGTACGCCCCGGTGATCACCGCCTGCGTGCTCGCCCCGGTGAACCAGTAGATCACCCCCGTGCCGAACAGGATCCCCAGCAAGAAGGGGGCATGCAGGATCGACAGGTTCGCCACGTGCCCCGGGTCGAGCTGAAGCTGCCCATCGGGGCCCTTGACCCCCGCCAGCATCACCACGATCGAGAAAATCATGGTGGTCGCGCCCACGACCGCGGTGCCGATCAGCACGGGCTTGGCCGTCGCCTTGAACGTGTTGCCGGCGCCGTCGTTCTCCTCCAGCAGCCGCTTGGCCCGCTCGAAATCGGGCTCGAAGCCGTATTCCCGGCGCAGGTTCTCGGCGATATCCGGCTGCTGCTCGATGAGCGACAGCTCGTAGACGCTCTGCGCGTTGTCGGTGACCGGCCCGTAACTATCGACGGCTATGGTCACCGGCCCCATGCCCAAAAAGCCGAACGCGACGAGGCCGAACGCGAACACCGCCGGGGCGACCATCAGGTTTGAGGAGAACGACAAGCTCACGGCGTAGGCAAGCGCCATCAAGCCCACGATCGCCACGCCGCCGACCCAGAAGCTCGAGAAGTTCCCGGCGGTCAGCCCGCTGAGCACATTCAGCGATGCGCCCCCCTCGCGGCTGGCGGTGACCACCTCCCTGACGTGCGTCGAGTTGGTCGAGGTGAAGATCTTGGTCATCTCGGGAATGATCGCCCCGGCCAGAGTGCCCAGCGTGATCACTGTCGCCAGCTTCCACCACAGATTGCCGTCGCCCGCCAGGTGAGGGATCAGGGCGAAACTGGCCAGGTAGGTCGCGATGATCGAGATCCCGCTGGTGATCCAGACCAGCCGGGTCAGCGGCTCCTCGTAGTCGAACTGCGAATCGTGCAGGTACTTCTTCCGCGAGATCGACTCGTTCACCAGGTAGGCCACGCCGCTGGCGACGACCATCAGGATGCGCATCGCGAAGATCCAGACCAGGAGGTCCGCCTGCACCTGCGGGCTGAACACGGCCAGCGTGATGAAGGTAATCAGCGCCACGCCGGTGACGCCATAGGTCTCGAAGCCGTCGGCCGTGGGGCCGACCGAGTCGCCGGCGTTATCCCCGGTGCAATCCGCGATCACGCCCGGGTTCCGCGCATCGTCCTCATCGATCCGGAAGACGATCTTCATCAGGTCGGCGCCGATATCGGCGATCTTGGTGAAGATGCCGCCGGCCACCCGCAGGGCCGCCGCACCCAGGCTCTCGCCGATGGCAAACCCGATGAAACACGGGCCGGCGAGCGTCCGGGGGACGAAGAGCAGGATGCTGAGCATGATCACCAGCTCGACGCTGATCAGCACCATGCCGATCGACATCCCCGCTCGCAGCGGGATCGAGTAGCACAGGTATCGCGAGCCGGTCAGCGAGGCCATGCTGGTGCGGCTGTTGGCAAAGGTGTTGATGCGGATGCCGAACCACGCCACGGCGTAGCTGCCGGCGATGCCGATCACGCTGAACAGCAGGATGATCCCCACCCGCACCGGCCTCGAAATTCCCGCCGCGGTGTCGGCGGCCTCGGCGACCGCCCCCTCCGACAGGAACCCGAAATAGGCGACGATCACCGCCGCGATGAACAGCCAGAGGAGCACGATGAACTTCCCCTGGTTGAGCAGGTAGGTCTTGCAGGTCGCATAGATCAGCTCCGAGACCTCCCGCATCGACTGATGCACCGGCAGCCGCCGGAGCTGGTGGTAGATCACCAGTCCGAACACCAGCCCGGCGCCGCAGATGAACAACCCGAGGATCAACAGCCCCTGGCCGCTGAGCAGACCCCCGAGGATACGCGTTGTGTGAACGTCGGGCAGGACCAGATCAGCCTCGCCCGCGGCGCTCGCAACGCCCGGGAAGGCCAGCATCACCAACGACGCGCAGAGCCAGCCGAGCCTCGAGACATGACGCTGGCAGAAGGGGAGATTCTTCATTGGAATGCAAATTCCTTTCCGGCGGCCCGAATGGGAGAGGCGGGCCGCACCGACCACGATCTGACGACCTCGTTGCTGCCGGTCGATTCGTTCGTCAGGGTTCCCTCGCACCCGCCCGCCCCGCGGTACGTCGCGGAAGGACGTGGCTCGCCCGGCGGCACCGCCACGGGACGCCTGAAGTGGGACGGGTATCTTCCTCAACCAGGCAATTTCGATGCCCTCTTCGGAGTTTGCCTCAGGTCGCATGCCCGACAGGGCACCTCTACACCGTGAATTGTAATCGATCGGCGAAGATTTGGCGGTAGATCCTGGTCCCCCCACGTTTCCTGACGGCGTCATCCCGGGCCCGACCCAACCGCAATCCACCCGCAGGAATTCGGAGACCTCAACGCAACCGTTGGGCCGAAAAACCCTTGCGCCACCGACCCATCGCGCGGCCGATCCGACCGGGATGTGGCACGGCGGCATCAGGGGGTCGCGGCGTCCGTCGGCTCGCTGGGTGTGAGAGAGGGACATCAGCGCGAGGACGGATTTCGTCGAACTGCTGCGGCCCCAGCGCCGATCTCCGGGGCTGCTTGAGGCGGCGCGAGACAATCCCTGGGATTGTAATGATCCTTAGTCTACGGATGGCGCGAATCGCGCGAATGGGTACCGGAGAAGCATCGATCTCGACTCAGTGGGCCGAAGTCCGGTAAGCATTTCCTGAAGCGCGACCCCGGCACCTGGCTGGTCACGGATGCGCAGTCGGATCGTCCACGTCGATGCCCTCCCCGGCAGCCGCGGTATTCAGCTCCTGGTCGGCGGAGATCAAGGTTAAACGCGTCAGGCCCTGGACGGAGCGATCACGTTGCAGGTCGGCGGCCGCGGCGAGCTGCACCGCGTCATAGGCTCGCAGACCGTAAGTTTCGGCCAGGTGCTCGGCCTCCACCAGCACGGACGGCGTGATCTCCAGGATGGTGTACTGGTGGGCGGAGTCGTGCCGGAGCTGGGCAAGCAGCGCCGTTGTTGCGGCCGCCGGCATTGCCCCTCCCCGTCCGCGTCTGGCTATCGCGGCCACAATCTCGAGGCGGGTCAGGCGCGTTAGAAAGATCTCGTGAGTTGCGGCGGACTCGGTCAGCGCCTGGACCCAGCCGCTGCCGACCTCGGTCAAGTACCGCTTCACAATTCCGCTGGCGTCGAAAATGAGGGCCGCCATGCGTCAACGCCGCTCGCGGATGATCGTCTCGGAGAGGGGTTCTCCCTCCAGCTCGATCGGAGAGAAGACCGGTCGGGACCCGGGAGACGCGGGCGTGGGCAGGCTCGACACCCGGCCGGTCTGCAGGAGATGCTGCTTGAACTCGGCTTCGGTCATGCCGGGTCCGCTTGTCGAGGCCGGTACGTGCTCACGAAACTCCTCGAGGGCCTGGCGAACCACGGCGTCCTCGGAGTCATAGCGCCCGGCGAGAACTTGATCGCGGACGAATTGCTCCAGCTCGGCGGGTAGGTGGATCGTCATGTAGGGGCATTCCTCCGAACTGCGTGCAGAGATGACCTTCGCGAGCTGCCTCAACGCCTGTAGTATCCCCGTTCCCCCGTGTCTGCGACAAGGACGAAACGGTCGAGAGCCTCGAGACAATGCGGACGAAGGCCGCGAGGCACGGTGCTACCGATCCGCCAGCGCCCGCAGCTCAGCCGCCAGCGCGCCTGCGTCCGAGTAGCGGTCGTCCGGCCTGCGTGCCAGACAGCGCCGGCAGATCCGGTCGAGACCT
>JAKAUH010000437.1 GCA_021818605.1 Planctomycetota bacterium | reverse complement strand
CCCGGTCTCGGCGACGCCCTGGGTCCGAATCCCGCTGTTCTGGCTGAGTTTCAAGAACCTGCCGTTCGCCGTGATCAAGGCCGCCACGGCGTGGACGTTGAGCCGCGACTCCTACCTGAACATCTTCTATCACCCCTGGGAGTTCCTCGATCTGACAGCTTATCGCGTACCCTGGTTCGTCAAGCGGATCCATGGAGCCGACCTGGAACGGCGGCTGGAAACCTATCTCAGGTGGCTGTTGCCTCGCGGACGGTTCATCACCTTCAGCGCCTTCGCCGGCCTTCCCGCGCTTTCGTAGCGTTTCTCAACCCATGGAACAGCCGATCTTCCTTTTCGCGTCGGGATGGCGGACGAGCAGCACGTTGGTGCAGCGTGTCGTCAGTTCGCACAGGGATATCCTGATCTGGGGCGAGAATCATGGCCTCATTCCGGTCTTGCAGGAGGCGCGACAGACCGTCGTGGGGCTGCAGAAATATGGACCAAAGCACCTCGAGAACTACCAGAAGCAGGGCGGCAGGGCCTGGATGGCCATGATGAATCCGCCACTCCGCGAGTTCGACGAGGGACTGCGGAGGTTGCTGGAGACATACTACCGCGAGCCCGCCCGCGAGCTCGGGAAGTCCCGATGGGGCTTCAAGGAAGTTCGCCACACCCTGTCGGTCGCGGAGTTCCTTTGCCAGCTCTACCCCGGGGCCCGGATCCTCCTTCTCCTGAGGCATCCCGCCGACTGCCTGGCCTCGGCCCGAGCGACTCGTGTGCCGCCCTTCAAGAAGGGAATCCTCGCCGAGGTTGGCGGACCGCGGGGGTTCCTGGAGACCTGGACGCGGATTGCGTCCAGCTTCGCCCGTCCTGGGCGGATTCCCAGTCTGTCTCACACTCCACTATGAGGACCTGGTCGAAGACCCCGCCGGTAGGATTTCGCGGATCGGCGAATTCCTCGATGTTTCGGCCAATGACTTCGATCCTGGTGTTTTCGAGACCCGGCGCCGAGGCTGGCTCGGATTACCACCGAGGCTGACCCGCGAAGATCGCTGCTGGCTGAAGTCCGATTGGCTCTGGGAGGCCGTCGGCAAACATGGTTACCACCCCAGGTCTTGAGGTTACCACCCCAGGTCTTGAGGGTTCCCCGTGGGATTTGTCGCCGGGAAAACGCCTTCATGCCCCGGCCGAGAACTCGGCCGCGATCTGCTTGAGGTACGCGCCATACTCGTTGGGGATCCGCTCGGCCAGCCGCACCACCTGGTCGGCGTTGATGAACCCCATGCGCAGCGCGACCTCCTCGATGCAGGCGACCTTTAGTCCCTGCCGCGACTCGATCGCCTCGACGTAGTTGGCCGCCTGGATCAGGGACTCGGTCGTTCCCGTGTCCAGCCAGGCGAACCCCCGGCTGAACAGCTCGACGTGCAGCTCGCCCCGTTCGAGGTAAACGCGGTTCACGTCGGTGATCTCCAGCTCGCCCCGCGGCGACGGTTTGAGCTTCCGGGCGATCTCGACGACGCGGTTGTCGTAGAAGTATAGCCCGGTCACCGCGTGGTGCGACCGCGGCCGCGCCGGCTTCTCCTCGATCGAGAGCACCTTGCCCGACGGGTCGAACTCGACGACGCCGTAGCGCTCCGGGTCCTTGACCGGATAGGCGAAGACCGTCGCGCCCGACTCGCGGCCCCGGGCCCGCTGGAGCATCCCCTGGAACCCCTGGCCGTAGAAGATGTTGTCGCCCAGGATCAGCGCCACCGGGTCACCGCCGACGAACGACTCGCCGATGAGGAACGCCTGCGCCAGGCCGCCGGGGTGCGGCTGCACGGCGTACCCGATCGACAGGCCGAACTGGCTGCCGTCGCCCAGCAGCCGCTCGAAGCCGCCGATGTCCTGGGGCGTCGAGATCAGAAGGACCTCGCGGATCCCGGCGAGCATCAAGGTCGACAGCGGGTAATAGATCATCGGCTTGTCGTACACCGGCAGGAGCTGCTTGCTCACCGCGCGGGTGAGCGGATACAACCGCGTTCCCGACCCGCCGGCCAGGATGATGCCCTTGCGAAACATGGTGGTCCACCCTCGACCTGTATACCCGGCCCGGCGGTGTGCGCCGGCCCACGTCGATTCCCTCCGGACCCGAATCCGATCGGGTCCCTCCGTGCCCGCGGGATTGTACCGCCGGGCCGGGAAACCCCACAATGCCCGGATCCCGCCGAACCGGCCGGCTGGCCGGGCGGGCGGATTCCGTGACAATCGCGGTGGACGCGATCGCGTTTCCCTCGGATAATGGTCCGGGGCGATCCAATGAACCGCGGGACCAATCGGCGGCGATCCTCGCCCGGTTCGCCGGGCGTGCTTGTGGTTCAGGGTCGGCGACCCTCGACGCCTCGCCCTGGAGAGGCGGAGGACTGATCCCTCGGACGGGGGGTGATGAACATCTCGGAGGCCACCGGCGGCAGCGGGTCGCGGCCCATCCCTCCCGACGGCGCCCTCGCCGCGTCAACCATGAAATCTTTCCTCAACGCCTGTGGTCTCCGCGAGCCGCTTCGGATCGTCGTCGAGGGCCCGAGGGCCGCTGGACCGCGAACCCTGCCGCAGCCATTCGCCGTCATCGGCCGCGATAGCCGGGCCGACGTGATGCTCGACGACGAGCGCGTCAGCCGGCGGCATGTCTATCTTCAGGTCGTCGCCGGGCATGTGTTCTGGCTCGACCTCGAGACCCGCACCGGCACCTGCGACGAGACGGGGACCCGGAAATCCGGCTGGCTGACCGGCGGCGGCCTGCTCGAGATCGGCCCGTTTGTGATCCGACGCGCTCCCAGTTCCGACCCGGCGCTCGAGTCCGTCAACCGTCCGGGCGAGTCTCCGCTGGTCGTCCGCGCCTTCACCCGCGAGCCGCTGCCCGAGGTCGCTCTGGAGTTCCTCAACGGCCCGTCGCAGGCCACGGTCTGGCCGATGAACCGGGTGATGTCCCTGATCGGCTCGGCCCAGGGGTGCAAGTTCCGCCTCACCGACCCCAGCGTTTCGCCCTTCCACGCCAGCCTGCTCCGCACCCCGGAGGGCCTCTGGGTCATCGACCTGCGAGGTGGGCGGAGCATCACCGTTAACGGCGAGCCCGTGCGTTTCCGACCCCTTGATGATGGCGACGTGCTTGGCATCGGCCGCTATCGTATCAACATCCGCTGCCGCGAGTCCCGCGAGGCCGCGACCGGGCTCCCCGCCCGCCGGTCTACCGGCGAAATCGCGCGCCGGCCCGCCGCCGCCGCGCCGTCCCTTGCCGGCTCGTTCATGCCGATGCCGATGCCACCGATGCCGATGCCGATGCCGGTCGTCGCCTCGGCCTCCGGCGTCGAGCTGGTCTCGTCCGACGCCGCCGCGCCCGGCCGGTTCCAGCCCGAGGTCAGCGAGTCGGTGCTCGTGCCCCTGGTCAACCAGTTCAGCATGATGCAGCAGCAGATGTTTGACCAGTTCCAGCAGGCGATGGGCATGCTGCTCCAGATGTTCGGCACGATGCACCGCGAGCAGATGGACGTCATTCGCGAGGAGCTCGACCGCCTCCACGACCTGACCCGCGAGCTTCAGGAGCTGAAGGAGGAGCTGGCCCGGAACCCTCAGGGCGTCTCGCCATCGCCGGCCGGCGCGACCCAGCCTACCGCGGCGCCCCGCGCCCGCGCCGCCACTCCGGCCTCCGAGATCCCCATCCCCCCGCCGCGGCCCGCCGCGCCGTCGAGTCCGCCGCCGCGCCCGGCCGAGTCGCCGGCCGCCGCCGAGTCGATCGCCGCCCGCTCCGCCGACCCCGCGAATCCGCCGCCGCGCCCGGCCGCCGCCGTGACGACGCCTCCCACAGCCCGGCGCCCCGATCAGCCAGCCCATGGCCAGCTCAGTCCCGGTGCCCGGGGCCCCGCGCCGGGGCAGGACACCGTCGCCTGGATCCACCAGCGGATCATGACCATCCAGCACGAGCGCGAGACCCGCTGGCAAAAGATCCTCAAGCTCCTGCCCGGCGTGTCCTGAAGCTCTTTGTCCCGTTGTCCGTTGTCCGTGGTCGCAGACACCGCGCCGCCGCGCGTGCGACCAGATACCGACATGGGTCTTCTCTTCCACGTCGATCGCGGAAAAACTGATTACCCAGGCACGAACGATCCTCAAGTCGGTCGAGCATTCTTGCCCGACGCTCCGACCCCGTCAGGCATGAATGCCCGACCGACTTTCATGCCGGCGTGATAACAACGGACAACGGACAACGGACAACGGACAACGGACGACGGAAAAAAAGGGACAAATCATGGTCGACCTTCTCGTGCCCCTGCTCGTGCTGGCTGCGGGGTGGTTTCCCGCCGCCGATGAACCCACCGCGTCGTCGGTCCCGTCGGCCCTCGATCAGCAGCTCCGCCGCGAGGAACCCGCCGCGCTGGTGCGCGATGCCCGCCGTCTTGGCGACGCTCGCCGCGGTGCGGTCGTCTTCTACCGGCCGTCGACGGCCTGTGCCCGCTGCCACACTCGCGACGCCAGCGACCCGGCGATGCCGGCAGCCGTCGCGACCGTCGGACCCGACCTGGCGACGATCGGCAAGTCCCTCACCGACGCCCAGCTCGTCGAGTCGATCCTTGAACCCTCGAAGGTCATCGAGAAGGGCTACGAACCGGTCACGATCGCCACCGACGGCGGCCAGACGATGACCGGCTTCATCGTCGCCGATCGGCTCGATGCGCTGGTCTTCCGCGACGCGGCCGTCGCCGGCCGCACGCACACGATTCCGAAGGACTCGATCGTCGCGCGCCGCAATGGCGGCGCCTCGCTGATGCCCACCGGACTGGTCAACTCGCTGGCCTCGCGCCAGCAGTTCCTCGACCTGCTGCGCTACGTCATGGACGTCGCCGAGTACGGTCCCTCGCGAGCACGGGCCCTGCGGCCCGACCCGGCGCTTGTCTCGCCGCCGCTGCCGGCGTACGAGTCGCGGCTGGACCACGCTGGCATCATCGCCGAGCTCGGCGCCAAGAACTATCGCCGCGGCGAGGCGATCTACACGCGCGTCTGCGCCAACTGCCACGGCACGAAGGACCAGCCCGGCTCGCTCCCTGCCGCGCCTCGGTTCGCCTCGGCCGCGCTCAAGAACGGCAACGACCCGTACAGCATGTATCGCACGATCACCGACGGCTTCGGCCAGATGCCGCCCCAGACCTGGATGGTCCCGCGGCAGAAATACGACGTGATCCACTACATCCGCGAGGCCTACTTCCGGCCGCACAACTCTCATCAATACACGGCCGTCGACCGCTCGTATCGCGACCGCCTGCCGAAGGGCGATACTCGCGGCCCCGCACCCTCGGCGATCGAGCCGTGGGTCGCCATGGATTATGGCTCGTGCCTGATGGCGACGATCGAGGCCGGCTCCGATCTGAAGAACGTCGCCTACAAGGGAATCGCGGTGCGGCTCGACGCGGGGCAGGGGGGCGTCTCGCGCGGGCACGCCTGGGTCCTCTACGAGCACGACACCCTCCGCCTTGCCGCCGCCTGGACCGGCGCGGGCTTCATCGACTGGAAGGGCATCAACTTCAACGGCCAGCACCAGGTCCATCCCAGGCTTGTCGGCAAGGTCCACGTCGCGAACCCCGACGGCCCCGGCTGGTCCGACCCCGAGCATCCCGAGGCCGACGACCCTCGCCTCGTCGGCCGCGACGGACGCCGCTATGGCCCTCTGCCGCGGGCGTGGGCACACTACCGCGGCCTCTACCGGCACGGCGATCGCGCCGTGCTGTCGTATTCCATCGGCCAGGGGGATGTGCTGGAGCTGCCTGGCCTCGAGTCCGACCCCGCGCAGCCGGGCGTCGCGATCTTCACCCGCACTCTCGAGATTGGCCCCTCGAACGACGCGCTCGAGATGCGCGTCGCCCCGGCGAAGGTCTCGGCCGCCCTCGCCGGAGACCGCTCGGGCGCGACGCTGTCCCGCCGCGAAGGCACGATCATGCTGAGCCTTGCGCCCTCAGCGACGGCGCGGGTCGTCAAGGTTCTGATGTCGGGCGGAGGGACCAGGGCGCTTGAGAAGTACGCCGCCAGCTCCCCCGCCGCCGAGCCTCCGAGCGCCCTCACCCGCGGCGGCCCCGCGCGATGGCCCGAGGTCGTGGGGACGCAGGGAATCGTCGGGCGCGACGATGGCCCGTTCGCCGTGGATACTCTCACTCTGCCCGACCGCAATCCCTGGCTCTGCCTGGTCCGCCCTTCGGGCTTCGACTTTCTTCCCGGCGGCAAGAGCGCCGCGGTCTGCACCTGGGACGGCGACGTCTGGATCGTCGACGGCCTGGATAACCCGGCTCACGGCCTCGCCTGGCGCCGGATCGCCGCCGGGCTGTTCCAGCCGCTGGGGCTGAAGGTCATCGACGGCGTGATCCACGTCGGCTGCCGCGACCAGGTCGTTCGCCTGCGCGACCTCAACGGCGACGGCGAGGCCGATTATTACGAGTGCTACAACAGCGACCACCAGGTCACCGAGCATTTCCACGAGTTCGCCATGGGCCT
>JAKAUH010000825.1 GCA_021818605.1 Planctomycetota bacterium | reverse complement strand
GGCACCGGCGAGTTGGTGACGGAAGACGATTGTCCTTGCTCGGACGGGGTGATTCAATAATCATTCAACCGGAAGGTTTCGTGGCATCCGGGTTATGCGGCCTGGGTGCAGTCACGCAGCATTGATCCCTCGTTTGGAGATCGACGATGCGCAAAGTGTTGGCTCTGCTGGCGGCGGGTGTGCTCTTCTCGGGCCTGGGTCTGCTCCGGGCGGACGAGGGCGATAAGAAGATCACGATCGAAGGCGACGGGATGTGCGCCAAGTGCGCCCTCAAGGAGACGAAGACCTGTCAGAACGTGGTCATCGTCACCAAGGACGGTGAGAAGAAGACCTACTACCTGGCCAAGAACAAGACCGCCAAAGACGCGCACGGGAGCATGGGCTTCTGCCGCGCGAGCAAGGACAAGCCGGTCAAGGTGAAGGTCACCGGTACGTGCAAGAAGGAGGACGGCAAGCTCGTCTTGACGGCCTCGAAGATCGAGAAGGACGAGGAGTGAGCTGAGCCTCGGCTCAACTCAACTCAACTCAGCTCGGCTCGGCTCGGCTCGAATGCCGACGGACGTCGCCGGGCCCGGCCGTCGCCTGATGGTCGCGCGGGCGTCGTGGTTACACACGCCCCGACCGGTGCCCTCGTGGCGCCGGCCGGGGCTTTTTGCTGGGTTCTTCTTTCTTTCAAACCGCGGCCGCGATGAACGACCTCTTGATCCTCGGCGTCAGCACCCGCGCCGCGGCGTTCTCGGCGATCCGGTGCGGGATGCGCCCGCGCTGCATTGACCACTTCGCCGATGTCGACCTCTCCGCGGTCTGCCCGGTCGAGCGGGTCGATTGGGACCGAGGCGTCGAGGGCCTGGTTGCCGCGGCCGAGTCGCTGCCGCCGTCACGATGGTTTTACACCGGCGGGCTGGAGAATCACCCGGAGCTGGTCGAACGGATCGCGCGCCGGCACCGGCTCTGGGGCGTCCAGCCCGAGGCGCTGCGGATGGCCCGCGACCCGGTGCTTGTACATGAAACTCTGGCCGGGGCGGGGATTGTCGTGCCGGAGGTTCGGCGCGAGCCGGCCGGCCTGCCGCGCGATGGGAGCTGGCTGGTCAAGCCGGTCGCCTCCGGAGGCGGGATTGGCGTCGTGCCGTTGCAAGGCCCGACCGGCGACGGTGGCAAGGCCGTCTATTATCAGCGCCGGATCGAGGGGCCCGGCTATTCGGCGCTCTACATCGGCCACCGCGACGGGGCGCGGCTGGTGGGTGTGGTGCGGCAGTGGGTCGGCGGCGTGCCGGGTCGCCCGTTCGCCTATCGGGGTGGGATCGGACCGATTCCGGTCCGGGTCGCCGGCGGGCCTGGGCATCGGCTGCGTGCGCTGGGAACGCGGCTGGCGGCCGCGTTCGAGTTGACCGGCTGGTTCGGTGTTGATTTCATCCTGTCCGATGGGGTTCCCTGGCCGGTCGAGGTCAACCCACGGTACACGGCCTCGGTCGAGATCCACGAGCTGGCGACCGGCCGGCCGCTGCTGCCCGAGCACCGGGGGGCGTGCGAGGGTATGATGGGTCCGCCGGGCGCCGCCGCGGGTCCGCCGCCGCGGGCCCGGATCGTCGGGAAGTGGATCGTCTACGCCGCAACGACGCTGATCATGCCCGAGGTCGAGCCGCCCCGCGCTCCGCCCGCTGGTTCAGAGGCGTTCGTGGCGGCGGCCGACGTGCCGGCGCCCGGCTCGGTCATCGGGCCGGGCGAGCCGGTGCTGACGCTCCTGGCCGCCGATCGGGATGCCCGATCGTGCCGCGCCCGGCTGCGGCGGCTCCGGAATTCGTGGAGGGCCCGCCTGGGTGCGGGTGTGTGTTAACCGAATCGAGGGGGGCGATCTTCTCGGGATGGGTCGAAAGTCTATTCCGAAAGGCGAGCGGAGGGCGTCAGCCCCCTGTCTTTTGAGGGCGTGGCGATGATCTGGCTCGACTACGCGATGCTTCTGATCCCGGGGCTGGCGGTGACGATCTGGGCCCAGTCCCGGATCGTCCGCGCCCTGGGCGAGGGCTCGCGGGTCGAGGCCGGCTCGGGACTCCGAGGTGCGGAGGTCGCCCGGGACCTGCTGATCGCCGGCGGCGTCGGTGATGTCTCGGTCGAGCCGGCCGTCGGCGAGCTGGCGAACCATTATGATGCACGAAACCGGGTGCTGCGGCTGTCGCCCGCGGTGCACGACGGCCGCACATTGGCCGCCGCGGCGATCGCCGCGCACCAGGCTGGCCACGCGCTCCAGGACGCCGCCGGTTATCCCGGCCGGCTGGTCCGCAATGCCGTCGTCCCGCTGGCCGAGCTGGGCTCGCAGGTTGTCTGGATGCTGATGACCGCGGGGCTGTTGCTGGGCATGTTCCGGCTGGTCGTCCTGGCGATCGCCGGGTTCTCGCTGCTAGTGGCCCTCCAGCTCCTGAACGTGCCGGTCGAGCTCGACGCCAGCCGGCGCGGGAGGCGGCTCCTCATTTCGACCGGGCTGACCAGCCCCGACGAGGAACCGACCGTCGCGCGGGTGCTCAACGCCTCGGCGTGGGTCCACGTCGCCGCCTGTCTCACCGGTCTGCCCGTTCTGCTCTACCGCCTCACCCGGCCGAGGGCCGGGCGGTTGGTTCCGTGAGAGGCACGGGCTTCTCGGCGTTCGGCGATGGGTCATGGGATCGGGGCGACGAACGGCTCGAGTGGTCCGGCCGAAAGCAGGACGCCGGTCTCGAACGGGTGCGGACCAGCAAGGGGGACGCCCGCCTCGATCGCGATCTTGCTACGGATCGCCTGAAACCCAGCCCAGGTCGAAAAGAATTTCGTATGCATATGAGTTGCTTCCTGACGCCGTCTTAGTATGTGGTCGTCGGCTCGCCGCCGGCCCTTGTGGACAGTGCCCGCCAGACCGCCACGTTGATTGAATCCTTGACGAACCTCACCGCACCATCGCCCGTCATTACATTGACACCACTGGCGTGTAGGCTGCTCGCACCGAACACACCTCCGAAATTCCCAGAAGTCTCGGGAGTCGGCTCGGTGCCCTCGATCTTACAACTCGCGCCGCGTGCGTTCGGAGTCACCACATGGTTGTAGAAGGTCGTATCGAAGCCGGCGGTGTACCAGGACCTTCCACCAATAGAGACGTGCGGCGGGACGCCAGGAGGGAGCGATGCGCATATCGCCACCAGAGTGTCGGCCCCTGGGTAATCCGGGCCCGGAAGCCCCGCGCACCAAAAGTCTCGCGAGGGCGTGAACACCGCGGGATTGTCGTCGCCCATCAGCTTCTCGCTGATAAAGGCTGTGTTGCTCAGACCGTCCCGGAACGCCGCGGGGGCCAAGGCTCGCCCGAATACAAAAGCACCCTTCCCTCCGCCGGGGTAGTCGCCGATGGGCTTCATTGACATGTCAAGCAAGTACGGGCCAGGACCGAGATTGACCCGATACGAGGTTGGGCCGGTACGATCGGAAAGCAAGGGTGACGTCTCCAGGGGACAGAGGAATACACTCAAGTGGACGTTCATCGCGGTGGCGTTTTCAGGCGCGTCACCAAAATCGTAGCGGAGCCCGAGGTTGGCAGTCCTGAAAACGTTGTATTGACCGAGATATGGCAGGATCTGAAGCAGAGGTGAGTGTTCATGCGGCATGGCTATTCTGGACTTTTTCCCAATCGTCTCGATGACCCCCGGCGCCCCTGCCGGAAAGTGCCTTTCGGCTGTCTGGAAGCCCTGGAGGGCAACGCCGAGCTGGCGCAAATTGTTCGTGCATTGAACCTGCCTCGCAGCCTGCCGGCTCGACATAATGGCCGGAAGGATCATGGCCGCAATTAGTCCGATGATCGACAGAATGACGAGCAACTCGATGACCGTTACTGCCGGCCGCATCGACCGGCGATTGATGACGCGTCGGGGAAGCATTTGTGGGGTCCCTCAATGGCCGCGGGCGACCCGCGACCCGCCCGTGGAATGCACCGAGGCCAGGATCGGCACCTTGAGAACGACCGGCTTCTCACCATCCCCTGAGACGAGCAATCGTAGTTCTGGATCGAGAGTTCCGCCCGAGTTCGGGACGCGAATCTTGAGGCGAAGCCGCACACGTCGCCCATCACTAATAATTGTATAATTATATTTGACGTACAAATCATCGGGTGAAATCTTGACATCGACGACCCGTATACCGGCGCCGGGGCCGGAGATCGTTAAGCTGGTATCAGTCTCGGACAGACCAGCCAGCGATCCGAGGGACAGCTTCGAGGGTGCGGCGGCGAACGAACCGCGTACCTCGCCCTTGACTGGGATGACGAGGGGAGCGGTCTCGGTCCTGTCGACGGCCACCACAAAGCGCTCCTCAAACGGCCCAAGTTGATCTCCAGCGCGGTACTTTATGTTCACGCGGTGATAAACATGAAGGCGCCCGAACTCCGCGTCCACTTCTAGATTCCCTGCGCCAGCGCCACAGTGAGTTATTTTGAACGGAACCCCATCGTCCGACACGACCTCGACACTCCGGGTCGCGGACTCCCCGGCAGGAATCTGCCCGAGGTAAACGGGCTCGGGACGCACGATTAACCCCTTCGTCACCACCAGATCCATGGGAATCGCAACTTCAGCGGCAATCGGATCATTGGAGTTGAGAAGGACCATTTGCCGCACATTTCCGACGGCTTGACGGACCTGCTGGTGGACGCGGAGCGTCGCCCTCTCTCCTGGCCAGAGCACCAGGCGATCGATCGCGGGTTTCTGGCAGCCGCACGTGGCCGTTGGGGGATTGAGCTTCAGAACCTGGGAGCCTGCGTTACCCACCGTGAAGACCGCATCCAGTTCGGCGAGCGGTTTGACCCTGCCGAAATCGATGCGTGGAGGGTCTACCCAGATCGCAGGGCGATCCGGGCGCCCGCTGATCACACCCCAGAGGCGATCGCGGGCCCCTCGGGGAAGCAGGACGACGAGTAGTAAGAGGGCTGGCACCGCCGACAGGCCCGCAATTGCCCACCCCCTCCGTGCTTTCCAGTTTGTCATCGGCGTTGCTCCTTGAACCCGGCCGCGGCGAGGGACGTATTCAACTCAATATCGTTTCTGGCCACGACCAATGCACGTCCTTTCCAGTCGTTCCATAGCCAGCGCCGGTCAATGAGCCTGGGCTCATCAGGTGGATCGGCGAGAACCAGCCGGTTGAACCCGACGGGAAGCGCAGCGGCGAAATGATCTCCGTGGAGGTGGAGAATCATGGGAAGCTCCCAGGGGAGCGGGGCTTTCGGGTCAAGCTGGACCGCCTGGGCGCGAAGCCCGAGCGCGGTTGCCGCGTCGCGCAAATCGCGTAGCGACGTGACACCGCTAGCGCCGGCCCTGGTGAGCTTGTTCAATGACTCAATCGTGGTTTCGGCGCCATGCCATCGTGCGACGATCGCCAGGCTAACAGGCCCGCAACTTGCCTCGGGATCATCGGCGGCGCTCAGCAGGCGCAGGGCCGTTGCACGACGGGCACTCGCAAGGGTGCAGAACCATGCCAGCAGGCAGCAACCAAGAAGCAATCCCCACCGCGAAAGTCGGCGAGCGGAGAAGAACCCGGACATACCCATTTCAAATGTCCCTTTTCACGTTCAAGGAGACTTTCCTTCGGAAGAACCAGACCGCCCCGACAACCCCTGTCGCGGCGGCGCAGGATGTCAGCACCCATAGCCATACAGGAATTGTGGGGGCGAAGGGAGGAAGCGGGTCATTCTTCATTGACTGGAAGGAATCGCTAATGTTCCGGGCGCTTTTGGCCATTCGTGCTATCGTCCGGTCGTCGACGACATTCGTCCGGTACAGGCGCCCCCCCAGGGCCTGGTCGCTGACAAGAGTTCCCCTGGGAAACCGAATCGCGAACTGGCTGTCGGCGAGATCCATGTTAACTTCCCATTCGGAAAGAGTCACATCCCGCTTCCAAACCAGGAAAGGCGCCTTGCCCGGCAGGACCTGGTAGTTCTCCTCGAAGTATTTCTTGGGAAGCCAAAGCCCTGGGCGTATCTCGAACAGATCCTCGAATCTTGAGACAAAATACGGAATCCATCCGGAGTCGCCAGGCCGGCGGACACTTGCCTCTCGCCTCGTTGCGATCATCCCCTTGGCAACGTCGAACCACAGCCGTTCTCGGAAGGCGTAGCCGTCCGACCGCGACTTCATCATCTCCTCCTTCGTGCCCACATTCTCGATCCCGACGAGACCGTCCGGGCCGGCCCCGAGTGGCACGGTCGCCGTATCGGCGACACGGAGGCTCACGGGGCTGGCCATGAATGCGTGGACGAAGTCCCGCGGATTGGTCAGCCAATATTCCCGGGCTCCGGGGAAGATGTGCCCCTCACGCAGGGCATCGATCGCCTGCGGATCCCGCTCGTTGTGAGGCCAGGACAACTGTCGCGTCTTTTCGCCGTCGAAAGCCATCATTTCTTCGATCTCGGAGAAGAACTCCTTGCCATCGTGGAGCTGGCTACCGGGCGCATTGTAGACTTGAGCCACCTTTTGATACCAGAAACGG
>JAKAUH010000580.1 GCA_021818605.1 Planctomycetota bacterium | reverse complement strand
TTGAATCGTCACGCTGGCGTTATTGCTCGAGACGATGCTGCCGACCACGAGGTCGCCTCCGACCTGCTGGAAGTCGATCTGGCTGGGAACGGCGATGTTGACCACCCCGCCGCTGGTCCCACCGTCGGCGAGCTGGAGGGGATGAGCCGAGATGATCATCGGCGCACTCGCCGTACCGAAGTCGCCCACGGTGGAAGTCACACTGATGCCCATGCCGATGATGTTGGCCGCGCCCGCCTGCGGCGGCGCGCCCGGCGTCAGTGGGCCGGTGGCGGTGATCGAGACGTTACCGTAGTCGCCGGACCGATCCGCCGACGAAACCTGGCTCAGAACCGCCGCCGAGCTGAGGACCAGCGCGACGCCCTCGGGCCCGCCCTGAACGGTGAGGACCTGGTTCTGCGGCGCCGCGGTACCGTCATTCGTCAGGGTCGCCTGCACCGGACCGCCGGCCCCGGCGCCGCCTCCGTAGATGCCGCCGGCGGCGATCATCGTCAGGTTGTTCGCCACGATCTGCTGACCGGTCGCCTGCGTGATCCCGCCCGAGGTCACGTCAATCGTCGTATCCCCGCCGGGATTGATCAGGTTACCGGCAAGCGTCACCGGCCCGTTCGAGTCAATCACGATCGAGCTGCGCGTGTTGCCGCCGAAGTCGATGCCGAACGGGTTATCAGCCTTGACCGAGACTGTCAGCGTCAGCGAGGCGGTGTCAGGGTACCAGTAGACCCACTGGGAATAGGACCGGTTGTCAGAAATGCCGAAGGAGTCCGGCTGGTTCGCCTTGCCCGTCGTTGCAAACTGGTAATGATTGTCATGATAATGGACGTCAGAGAAATACCCCTGGCTCCGCGGCTTGAGGTCCGCCGTGCCGGTGATCGACTCCATGAAGGCATTGGACCCGTCGGCCGGGGCGCTGATGATTGTGCCCATGGGGATCGGGCTGAGCTGCGGGGTGCCGCTGCCGCCGGTGCCGGGAACGACGTACTCCCACGGGTTATCCGAAGTGGCAGTCGGGTGGTTCCACTGCCAGTTACCCATGTTGAAACCGGTGAATGTCCCCGTGGCGTCGTACTGCGCTGTGATGTTGCGAGAGAGCGACGCCGACAACTGCCACTGCCAGCGCAGGCCCGACTCAGGCTGATAGGTCGTCGAGTTGCCCTGAATCGTGGAGGGCGTGTACTTGGCCTCCAACAGGGTGTACGGCAGGTTCGCCGGTCCGTTGTACACCTCGATTCCCTGGCCCGGCGTGTAGACATAGAGGGTCTGTCCGTCCTTCGCGGGCTTGTTGGTGTCGATGATGTCGACCCGGCTGGGAGCGGCCGCCGCGGCGGCGGCGTTGCCGGTGTAGATGTTCTGTACGACCAGTGGCAGTCCGGTCTGGTTGTCGACCTGGACCTGGCCGAGGCCGCCGTTGACGTGAATGTTGCCCAGGGTATCCGCGGCGATGATGCCGCCGTCGAGGAGGACGAACCCGGAGCCCGAGGTCGCGATGACGTTGTTCAGGGTGATCTGCCCCGTCTGGACGTCATAGGAGGCGCCGATCTCCGTGTCTCCGGCGTGGATCGTCGACAGTTCCTGCGGTGTGATGCCCGCCGCCAGGGCGTTCGTGGTCGGGATGCTGAACTGGAAGATCGGGGTGCCGTAGCATCCCTGGTAATAGCCTTCGGCGTAGTCCTGGAGCACCGCCTTCAGCCCGGGCTGGAGGTTGACGGACCACTGGGTCGGCTGCCCCGAGGTGAGCTGCCCGGTCATGTCGATCGTCTGGGCCTGGATGGCGACCTGGCCGCCGAAGACCGCCGAGCTCGACTCGCCGGCTGTCTGGGAGGCGTACGAGAGGCTGCTCGCGGCGTACTGAAGCTTCTCAACCGGGATGTTGGCGAAGTAGCCCTGGCCGCTGTTGCCGGTCGACGGCGAGATCGAGTATGTCCCGACGCCGAGGAAGCTGTTGGCGGTTTTCTTCGTGCTATCCTGTCCAGGGTATGCCCAGGGCGCACCATTCCCGTAGAAGACCTCGCTCTGATTGGACGGGGTGTCGGAAGGAAGCTGGCCCGCGTGGCTGTAGACGTCGTTGTTGAGCTGTTTCTCGCTGAGCTGGTTCGAGACAGCGGGATTGTTGACGTACGAGGAGTTGTATGTCGCATTGTTATTGTAGATCGCATTGATCACGTAGGCGATGGCGTCGTTGGCCTGTTGCTGGGGGGGGAGATCCTGGACCAGCGAACTGGACGGGTTGCCACCAGGGTAAGCGATCTGGTCGTTCCAGAGGGCGGCCGGGTCCGATCCCGCCGTGTACGCGCCCGGTGGGGGAATCTCAAAGGCGCCGACGCCGTTGACATTGATGCTGACCGACTGGCCCAGGGTCTGGCCCCTGCTGCCCATCGAGCCGGCCAGGTTAGTAATCGACACCGATCCGCCGAGGTTCTCGATGGTCCCGGTCTGGAGGATGGCCGGTCCGTACTGATTGCTGTCCTTGGGAAATGTCCCCACATCGCCCGTGTAATTATTGTCGATGGTGATCGACGGCGTCTGGGAGGAGCCGACCTGTTTGACCGTCAGGCCGGAGGCGCCCTGGGCCTTGCCGGAGAAGATGACCTGTCCGCCGGCCACGTTCGGGATGTAGGCCGATCCGATGAGCAGATAGTCGCCGCTGTTGTTCTGGACGTTGATCGTTGCGCCGCCGTAGGCGGTGATGGTGCTGCCTGAGCCCGCTGTGAGGCTGTCGGCGTTGACCGTTACGTTGCCGGGAGCGGCGTAGAGCCCATTCAGACGGAAGGCGCCGACGGGTTTCGTGGAAACCCCCGATGCGAGGACGGAATTCACGGCGCCGGACTGCCCCGGAACGTTGTAACCGACGATCGTTGACACCTGGTTGATGATATTGGCCTGCGTGGAGGTATCGAGACTGTTCGACCACGAGTCGCTGTTGAGGAGCGACTCGAGGGTCGTGATCGCCTGGGACTGCGCGGGCAGATGCCTGGAATTGGTGTCCACGACTTCGGTGCCGTGGGTGTCGAAGATGCGGAAGTAGAGGGTCCCCGTGGCGGCATCCTGCCCCACGACCACAAGGTTGGTACCCGTTTTCGGCAGATTTCCCGGGGCACCGGACTGGATCAGGTCGAGCTGAGGTTGGTTGCTGAGGAACGTGGACGGATTGTACCTGGAGTCATACGAAGACTGGAACGGAACGTGTGGTTGGCTGATCTGGATTATGGAGGTGAAGGGGCTGGTGGTGGAGTTACTGGGGGGGATCGTGATCTGGAGATTGTGGTAGATGCCGGCTTTGATGTTACCCGAGTCGTTCACGACGGATGTGGTCGGGGCCGACGTATGGCTGTTGTGTCGTGTCACCGGGATGAAGCCGAGTTCGAAACCGTGGGCGGTGCCGTCGGCCTGCGGGCCCGGGGTGCCTGGATAGGCGCCGATTGTGGTATTGAGGCCGCTCTGGATCGAGTCGCCACTCTTGATGGTCAAGTTGGCGTTGCTGGCCAGGGTCGAGCTGGCGGAAGCCAAGGGGATGGCGATCAGGCCCTGCACGTAACCCTGGGCGATGGCTTCGCCGATCATGGTGGAATTGTAGCTTCCGATGGAATCCTGGCCGGGGGTCAGGTCAATATTCCCGGAGGCGGTCATGTCGGTGCCAGTGCCGATGACGACCTGCTGGTTGGCCGTCACCTGGCTGTTCGCTTGCGCGATGCCGACAGCACCGACAACACCGGAGGTACTGACCTCGGCGTTGGTGTTGGCGATGACGTTGGTGTAGGTGCCGACGCCGATATTCCCACCGCTGTTGAAGCTGTCGTTGGAGCCGATCATGACGGAGTCGCTGAGGGCGCCGTCGACCGTTGAGGTGACACCGGCGCCCGCGAGTGCGCCGCCGCTCGAGAGGCTGACCTGGTCCTGCGTGACGAGCTGACCCGAGGCGGTGATATCGATCAAGCCGGCGGTCTGCGTCGGACCTGAGGAATTGGCAGCCTGCGCCGAGCCGAAGGAATTGATCGCGACGGAGTTGCCGATGCCGACCGCGGCCTGGCCGTTGGCGGTCGTGGTGCTGAGCGCGGCGGAGCCGTTCGCCAGACCGCCGGCGCCAGCATCGACGGTGCCGGCGGTCTGGGTGATGAGGTCGCTGGCGCTGATCCCGACATCGCCGCTGGCGTTAATCGTCGTGTTCGGGTCGATGTCGGTCGTGGCGGCGGAGGTGTCGGTGTAGGTCGCCGAGGCGCCGCTGCCACCGACGGCGGACGCGTTGGTCGAGTCGGCCGACTTGCTGAAGGAGTTAAATTGATCGGCCGTGACGGTGACAGTCCCGGCGTTGATTGTCCCGCCGTCGATCGTCGCCGTGCTGGTCGACCCGTCAGTCATCGTGGTGGTCGACGCGTCTCCAGCGATCACGCCGCCGCTGCCGGCAATCGAGCTGGCCGTGTTGGCGTCACTGCCACTGGCCAGCACGTTCAGTGTCCCTGTGCGGCCCGCATCCATCGTCGGATTCGACCCCAGCTCGGCCGAGGTCGCCACGTTGGCGTCGGTCCTGGCGATGGCGGCGCCGACGCCGATGAAGCCGACGCCGACGCCCGTCGCGTCGCTCTGCAACACGGTGTTGTCGGCGGCAGTGATCGAGACGTTGCCGCCGGGCAGCGAAACACCGGTTCCCGTCGAGGCTGTCACCTGGCCGCCGGCGTTGGCCTGGGCGACGCTCGCATCAAAGCCCAGCAGGACACCGCCGGTGCCGCCGGTGGCGCGGGCGGAGGCCGAGTTGGTGTTGGTGGCCGGCGCCTGGCTGGCCGAGATCGAGAGCGACTGCGAATGGAACGAGCTGCCGTCGCCGGCGGAGGCATGGACCGTGGCGGCCGTGTTCGCCAGGGCCACCGACGCGCCCAGGGCGCCGGCGGCGATGGCGATGCCGAATGCCTGGGCGATGGCCTGCGGCGTCGAGGCGGCGGAGATCGAGACCGCCCCCGAAGACGTGATCGCGGCGTTGGTTCCGGTGTAGGCGAGCACCTTCGGATCGGTCGTCGCATTTGATCCGGCTCCCGTACCGGCGACGATTCCACCGGACACGGCCGTCGTCTGGGCGTCGGCGATGTCGGTCGCCTGGGAGGAGATCGTCACCGCGTCGCTCTCGAGGATCGAGCCGTCGACGTGGGCCGCGACGGTGCCGCCTGCCTCGGCGGTCGCGGCCGAGGCCCCGGCCGCGACGAAAATCGAGCCGGCGATCCCATCGGCCGTCGCCGTCGCATCGCCGGCGATCGAGGCCGAGACCGTCACGTTCCCCTGGCCGCTGCCCGGGGCCCCACCACTTTGGGGGACGCCCGCCGCAACCGAGGCGCCCGAGCCGATGTACGCCGCGACATTCGGGTCGATTTTCGTGATCGCGATCGAGCCAGCGACCCCTGCGCCGCCTTCAAGCGCGATGTCGATCGAAGTCGCCGTGGCCAGCGTCTTCTTGATCGTATCGTTGGCCGCGGCCGTGATGGTGATCGACCCCCCGGAGGACGTCAACACGGCATCGTCGTAGGCCTGGACGGTGCTGCTGTCCGTCGTCAGTGCCGTCGAGACCCCGGCAGACCCGCCAACCGCCCCGATGCTGAGGGAGCCGGTGCCGACCTCGGCATCCGTCGTCGCGGTCTCCAACGCGGACAGCGTGACATTGCCCGCGGCAATGATGGGGATGCCGCCGACCAGGTAGGCCTCGACCGTATTGCTGATCGTGTTGTTCGATCCGGCGCCGGCGCCCGAGACGGTCACGCCCGTGCTGATGGATGCTGTGGCGGCGATCGTCAGCGAAAAGATGTCCGGACTGGCCGTCGCGGTCAACGTCAGTGGGCCGGCGGATTCGATCGTGGCGCCGTCGCCGAACGCCTCAACCGTGTCGTTGATGGTATTGCTGGCGGCCGATGCGCCCAGGCTGATCGAGTTGCCAGAGACCGAGACGGAGCCGGCGACCAGGATCGCGTGGATCGTCGCCGAATCATCGGCTGTCATCTGGATTGCGCCAGAATTCTCGGTCTTGACCTGGCTCCCGGCGTTGACGAATGCCTCGACCTTGTTGCTGATCGCGTTGGTTGCGATCGAGCCGCCGATGGACACAGCGACACTGATACCACTGGCGGCGACTGCCACCGAACCAGCATAGCCCTCGGCGACGATCGAGGCGTTCTCGCGGGCCGACAGCACGACAGGTCCGCCCGTCGCAACGGCCGCGGCGGCACCGGCGGCGTCGCCGGGTGTCTGGCCGATGTAAGCCTCAATCGTGTTGCCGATCTGGTTGGTCGAGACCGCCAGGCCCACCGAGGCGGCCACGCTGGCGGCGGCGCCGCCCGCCGCGGCGAGGGCGAACCCGCCGGCATCGGACGTGATCGCCGATCGGTCATCCGCCGCGATGTCGATCGCGCCGCCGGCGGTCGTCGTCGCCGACCCGCCGTCGGTGATCGCGGCCTGTACCTTGTTGTGGATCTGATTCTCCGAGCCGGAGCCGGCGCCGGCGAAGGCGACGCCCGCCCAAGATCG
>JAKAUH010000972.1 GCA_021818605.1 Planctomycetota bacterium | reverse complement strand
ATATACCGGAAGCTTCCGTTCCGCTCTTGGAGCGAGGCCATTGGATGTCTCCAACGTCGCCCCAACCGTGTTGCCAAATTGTTGCCACGGGCGGCTTACGGCGGGGTAACCATTTGCCGTAAGTCTATAGTACCGAAGGTGGGACTTGAACCCACACCCTCTTGCGAGGACCGGATTTTGAGTCCGGCGCGTCTGCCATTCCGCCACTTCGGCATGGGATCGGTCCGGCGCGAGCCGCAAGTCGCTGCAGAGGCAGCATGTGCCGCATGGCAGCGGGCGTCTCGCGCCGGGAAGAGATTATAACCGCTGGGTCCATGCCGTGCCAGACTCACAGTCGCAGCATGATCATTGCCACGGCCATGATGACGATGGCGATCGGCAGGACGACCCGCGGATTCCACGGCACGCGCTGGAACCGCGATGAGACATGGTACCAGCACTCGGAGCGGACGGACTCGATACGCTCGCCGATGGCGTCGAGGGTCGGCGTGCGCACCGATACGGGCGTGCCGAGCATCTCGCACCACTGGGCATAGCAGAGCACGATGGCGTCCTTCACGACGGGCGCGAGCAGAGGAGCCACCACGAATAGCGAGATGATGGGTAGCAGTTTGCGCCGGCGTGGCTCGCGGCAGATCTCGGGCGCCAGCGGGATCGGGTTCTTCACCATGGAGGGGACCCTCGGAAGGGCCAGCCGGAACCGGCGCGCCGGCCTGTGTGTTTGACCGGTCCGGTCCGGTCCGGTCCGGTCCGGCGGAGGCGGGAGAACGTCACTTCTTCACCAGCATCTCGAACATCTGGATCCCGGCCGGGCCGACCAGGACCACGAAGACTCCCGGGAAGATGAAGAGAATCAGCGGGATCATGATCTTGACAGCCGTCTTCGCGGCCCGCTCCTCGGCAAGCTGCCGGCGGCGGAGCCGCATGGCGTCGGATTGCACCCGAAGCGCCGAACCAATGCTCGTGCCGAAGCGCTCGGCCTGGATGATCACCGAGGCCAGGGCGCGGACATCATCCACACCCGTCCGCGTGCCCAGGTCGCGCAGGACCTCCTTGCGCGCACGGCCCATCTGGAGCTGAAAGTTGGCGATCGCCAGCTCCTCGCAAAGGACCGGCGACGACTGCGATAATTCGCCGGTCACGCGCCGCATGGCCGCGTCGAGCCCGAGACCCGCCTCGACGCAGACGACCATGAGGTCCAGCGCGTCGGGCAGTCCGAGGAAGATCGACTCGGCCCGCCGCTTGACCCGGCGGCCGACAATGAAATCGGGGGCGTAGAAGCCGACGGCGCCTGCGCCCAGGGCAAAGGTCATGGCGGATTGCGTCATGCCCATGTGAAGCACGACCGCCGGCAAACTCACGGCCAGCCCGGCCAGCAGTCCAAGGACCTTGATCCCATAGAAGACCGTGACCGCCTGCTCCTGGCGGAAGCCTGCGTTGAGCAGGCGAATCCGCACCTTGCCCAGCTCGGCCTCATCCGACGGCCGCAGCGACTTCCCGAGCTTCTGCGCCGCAGCGGTGACCTTCGCCTGAAAGACCGCCTGCTTCGTCGCCACTCCCGCCTCGACGGCCTGTCGGTCGGCTCCGCCCAGGAGCAGGCGGCGGAGCCGGTCCTCGGCCTGCCTTGGCTTGTTCGACAGTGCGCTCAGCGCGATCCACGTCCCCAGAGTGATCGTGACGAACACGGCAGGCGGGATCAGCATGTCGGCGGTCAACATGGTCGCGGCTCACACCTTGATCGACACGATCTTCTTGATCGACCACGCCCCGAGCACCTGCAGGATGGCCGTGAAGGTCAGGAGCTTGACGCCGATCGGGGTCTGGAAAAGTACGTTGATATAGTCGCGATTCACGGCATACAGGAAGGCCAGCAGCGCCGGCGGCATCCCCAGCAGCACGATGCCCGACAGCCGCCCCTCGGCGGTGAGCGACTTGACATGGCCAAAGAGCTCGAACCGCTGGCGGATCAGCTTGCCGATCTTGTCGAGGATCTCGGCCAGGTCGCCGCCGGAGGCGCGCTGGATGATCACGGCGATCACGAAGAAACGGACGTCCATCACCGGGATCCGGTCGGCCATGTTCCGCAGCGCCAGCTCGATGGGGATACCGAGGTTCTGCTCCTCGAAGACGCGATTGAATTCGTCGGCGATCGGGCCCTTCATTTCGTCGGCGACCAGGTGCAGACCCGAGGCCAGGCCGTGTCCAGCCCGGAGTGCGCGGCTGATCAGCTCGACGGCGTCGGGCATCGCGGAGACGAACAGGCGGATGCGGCGGTGCTTGCGGCGGACCAGCCAGGCGAACGGCATCCCCGCCAGGAACATGCCGCCGAGCGGGATCGCGTAGATCGGCAGGCGGAACACGACTCCGATGGCGAGCCCGAGGACGCCGAGCCCGCCGACGAGCGTCATGAAGCCGCGAAATCTCATGTTCACGTCGGCCTGCTCGTAGAGCAGGTTCAGGTTCTCGGCATTTGGGATCAGCCGGTTCCAGAACGACGGACGGCCCAGATCGATGGCCGCGGGCCGGGCGAGAATGCTGCTGACCGCGTCCGACTTCTTCTCTCGCCTCTTCTTCTGACCGGTGAGTCCCGCCAGACGCTCCTCAGCGTGCGGGTCGGACGACCGAGACATGATGAGCCCAAGGCCGCCCACCACAACGATCACCACCATACCGATGACCATCGGGAGCATCGCTGTGCCGCCCATCGTCTCTACCCCTTTCGCAACCCGCCGGGAACGTTGTTCCCGGAGCGCCTGTCGGTTGGTTAGCCCACGGAAAAAGGGGACAGGCACCCGGCCTGACGCATTCGGAGGCGGTTTTCGTGGTTCGGGCGGGCCGGGAGCCCGTCCCCTTCTTCCTTCGCTGGACCTCATGCAAAGCTGAAGTGCTCCAGGAGCCGGGAAATCCTGAAAACACGACGAGTTCAGTCCTTCAGCAGCACCCGCTGCCGGAACAGGTCGGACGAGAGTTTGCAGCCGGCGGTCTCGAGTCGCTCCATGAAGGACGGCCGGATGCCGGTTGAGATGAACTCGCCGTGGGCCCGACTGTCGGCGTCGACCCCGATCTGCCGGAACGCGAAGATCTCCTGCATGATGATCGTGTCCCCCTCCATGCCGATCACCTCGGAGATGCTCGTCACCTTGCGCGGGCCGCCCTGAAGCCGGCTGGCCTGGATGATCAGATCCACGGCCGAGGCGAACTGCGATCGCAACGCGCGGATCGGCAACTCGAGCCCTGCCATGCTGATCATGGTCTCGAGCCGGCTCATGGCGTCGCGTGGGGTGTTGGCGTGCACGGTGGTCATCGAGCCCTCGTGGCCGGTGTTCATCGCCTGGATCATGTCGAGTGTCTCGGCGCCCCGGCACTCGCCGATGATGATCCGGTCGGGCCGCATTCGCAGGGCGTTCTTGACCAGGTCGGTGGCGGTGACGGCTCCGCGGCCCTCGATGTTCGGCGGCCGTGTCTCGAGCCGGACGACGTGGTCCTGCTGGAGCTGGAGCTCGGCGGCGTCCTCGATGGTGATCACGCGATGGTCCGGCTGGATGAAGCTGGAAAGCGTGTTCAGCAGCGTTGTCTTACCCGAGCCGGTTCCACCCGAGATGATGATGTTGAGCCGGGCCTTCATGGCCCCTTCCATCAGCTCGAGCATCTCGGGCGTGAACGCCTTGAAGCGGATCAGGTCATCCCTGGACAGCGGCCTGGAGCCGAACATCCGGATCGTCACGACCGGACCGTCGAGCGCCAGGGGCGGGATGATCGCGTTGAATCGGGAGCCGTCGGGCAGCCGGGCGTCGACCATCGGCGAGGTCTCGTCCACGCGACGTCCGACGCGCGAGACAATGCGGTCGATGATCTGGAGCAGGTGCTCGCTGTCGCGAAACACGACCTCGGAGCGCTGGATCCGTCCCGCTTTCTCGACGTAGATCTTCTTCGGCCCGTTGATCATGATGTCGCCGATCTTGTCGTCCTTGAGCAACAGCTCGAGTGGTCCGAAGCCGAACGTCTCGTCGAGGATCTCGTTGACCAGGCGCTGGCGTTCGCTCCGGTTGAGCAGTGGGTTCTCGGTGTCGCAAAGCTGCTCGACGACGCCGCGGATCTCGTTGCGCAGCGTCTTCGGGTCCATCTCGCCGACGCGGTTCATGTCGAGACGGTCGACCAGGCGTGTGTGGATATGCTGCTTGAGCAGCTCGAACTGCTCCTGAGCCGGGTCCGGCTCGCGAGGCGGCTCGGCGGCCCGGGGAGGCGGGCTGACAGGCGCCGGCACAGGGGGCAAGTCAGTCCGGGAAGCCTCCGCGCGGGCAAGCTCTCGGGCAGCTTCCTTCGCTGCATCTCGGCCGGACGGTTCATCCGCCAGCGCGGCTCCCGCGTCCGTCCCTGCACCGGCGCCGAGGTGCGATTTCGGTCCGAATGGTGTACGTCCGAATCCACGCAGCATTCCCTGAGTCCTCCTCATTGCGGTGCGGTGCGGTGCGGTGCGGTGCGGTGTCGCCGGGGAGCGCCCGTCGAAATCCGACTCACCATCGGACAGTAGAAGCATAGGTGATGGTGGAGCGATGGGCCGCCGGCCCGGTCGGATTTCAGAACAGGGCCGCGAACAGACCCTTGCGCTGCCTGGCGGGCTCCTCCGGCGCCGGTCGGAGGGTGCGGGCCATCTCGAGGAAGACCTGGTGGGGACGGCTCCCCTTGGCGACGTCGGCGATCGGCGTTCCCTTGATTCGTGCGGCCTGAAAGATCTTGGTCACGTTGGGGATCTGCCACGAGATCGGCAGCTTCAGCGTCTCCTCGGCCTTGGCCGGCGAGATCTCGTTGTCGATCGATCCGGCGCGGTTGATGACCAGTTTGATCCGATCCGCCAGGCCGTCGAACTGGTGGAGCACCCCGATCAGCCGCGTGGTGTTCCGCAGGCAGGTCAGGTCGAGTTGGGCGACGATGAGGATCGTGTCGGCGATTTCCATCGCGGCGAAGTCGGTCGCCTGGAGCCCCTTGCTCGTATCGATGACCACGGTGCCAAACGAGGCACGGAGCATGCAAAGCAGCCGCTGGAGCGCCTCGGGGTCAATTCGGGCGGCTTCCTCGATCGCCGTGGGACGGGGCAGGACGTAAAGGCTCGAGGCGTGCTGAGTCGTCGACCGGCGGAGGAGCGTGGCGTCGAGGCGTTCGAGGTTTTGAAGCACCGTGAACACGGTGTTCTCGGTGACAATGTCGAGTGCGGCGTCGACCGAGCCGAAGATCATGTCGAAGTCGAGCAGGACTGTCTCGTGCTGCCGCGCCGATGCCAGGGTCGCCGCGAGATTCACGGCGACCGAGGTCACGCCGATTCCGCCCGAGGCTCCGGTCACGGCGATCACCCGCCGATCGCGCGAGGCGTTGGCGGGAGTTTCCTCGCGTCCTCGCAGCAGCCGTCCGGTGATCTCAAGCAGTTCCGCCGGCTCGGCCGGGAGCGTGAGGAACTCGCGAGCGCCGGCGCGGATCGCTCGGAGAATCAGGGCGCTGTCGCAATTCCGGCTGGCGGGCAGAATGATCGCCCGGGGGTTGGCCTGGGTGACGGCCGCGATGGCGTCGACGGCCTGCTGCGCATCGTGATCGAGCACAACAATGGTCAGATCGGGGTTGATTGCCTCGATCCGGGCACGAGAGTCTCGATACGTCTCCAGAACCTCGGCGACCCAGAACGTGCCGATTGAACCGAGAAGCTGCTTGATCGCGATTCTCGATTCTGGATGGGGGTCGATCACGACGGTCCGGATGAGGTCCTTCATGGGTGAAAACTCGCATAATGCTGCCCGACCTCGTTGCACCTCGACCATTCATCCCATGCGGCCCGGAACGGGCGATTCTCACGGGAAAGTCGAGTCGGTCGAATTCACCATTGGCCCGAACGCAGCCGCCTCGACAATCGACCCGGCGTCGGAGACACCGGTCTTCGCGGCGACGGCCTGGCCCGGGATCGTAGGGGAGCGACCAATTTTGTCGAGTAGACCGGCCGACGCCGGCAACGCAGGGCGAGCGGCCAGCGTGCCGGACGTACCGCCGCGATCCAGGCGAATCTGCTCGGCCTTGCCCCGACCTCGATAGATGGTGACGTACTTCGCCGCCGGCCGGGTCGCCTCCGGAGGAGGAGCCGCCGCGCGAGCCGCCATTGCCGCTTTCAGCGCCTGGATCTCACTCTCCAGCCGCTTCCGATGTTCCTCGGCGGCCTTCGACCGATCGTCCGTTCCCGCGGCAACCGGCTCCGGTTTCGGCCGGGCCACGATCTCGTCGTCGTTGACTCCCCGCAGTGCCAGCGCCAGCGACCCTCGGGCGCGGGCGGCGACCAGCACGTCGACCTGCTCGGGCGTCACGGCCAGCGTCACGGTCCTCGTGGTGAGCGACCGTTCCTCGGCGCGGGTGAAGACCTGACCGGCCGCGAGCACCAGGATGTTCTGCAGGATACTCTCGCCCCGCGTACCGTGCTTTTCGGGGTCGAAACGGATCACGTCCACGCGATGTCCGGGCAGGATGAATCCCGACAC
>JAKAUH010000806.1 GCA_021818605.1 Planctomycetota bacterium | reverse complement strand
CGAGGGGCCGATCCTCACCCCCGACGACTTCCCACCTGGCCTGATCGCCGTGAATGATTCCGAGGTCGATGGCGACAACCTTCGTGCCGCCGTGCGCGACTACGAGCGCCGGCACATCCAGCGCGTGCTGCGCGACAGCCACGACGACAAGCGCGAGGCCGCCCGCCGCCTCGGCATGGGGCTCTCGTCGCTCTATCGCAAGCTCGAGGAACTGGGCCTCCGCCCGTGAGAGTTGGCCATCGATCTCGCCCGCCGCCCGTCGCTTATCCCTCCAGGCGCTTCTTGAGCACCTTGATGTTGACGCTGGGCCCGGCGATCGTCGCCTTCCCGGGGTCGACACGAATCCGGATCCGGAACGCCTTCGGGTGGAACGGGGTCCTCGGCCCGAAGACCCGCACGCCATCGACCTGGCCCAACGTCCTGTAGCGCAGCTTGGCGGCCTCGGCATACAGCCGGCGGAGGAACGCGTCGGTGTCGCCGATCGGGATCTCCACGATCGTGGGCCTCATGTAGATCGCCATGAAGATCCCCATGAATAGCCCGAACGACAGGCCGCCCCCCAGGCCCGGGCCAAGCAGAATCGCGGCGAGACTCTGGTTCCTCCACACCAGGAACCACATCGGCAGCGACCAGATGACCCCGAACAAAACCCCCTGGCCGACGCCCATCACGAGGAAGGTTTTCACCAGCTCCCCGCTCGTCGGCATCTCGAGGCCCGCCGCGCCGGCGTCGGGTTTCAGCCCCGTCGCCGGGCGCAGTGGTCCGGCCAGGACGTCCCGTCGGCGACGGCCGATGACGGCTCGATCGACATCGCAGAGTCTCCAGGAGACAGGGCCGCGGCGGGGAAATGAGAAGTCCGGTCCAGCCAGAAAGCCGAGGCGAAGCCGCCGACAGACAGCCGCGATGATACGTCGCCGGACACCGCCAGGCCAGAAAGAGACCGCAGGATCACCACCTCCCACACTTCGACCCGGCGGTCCGACAACCCCCCGCGCCCGAATGCGGACGTTCCGGCCGAAACGTTGCCTTGACAATTGTTGTCCAGGCAATATAATCCCCGGCATGAAGACCAAACGACCCAGCCAGCTCGAGGCCCACATCGGTTACTGGCTTAGATGTCTGTCGAACCTGGTCAGTCACGCGTTCGCCGCGCGGCTGGAGCGGCACGACGTGAGCGTCCCGCAGTGGGTGGTGCTTCGTTGCCTCTTCGACCTGGAGAACGCCTCGCTGAACGGTCTGGCGGAGGCGGTCGGAGTCGACAACGGGGCGATGTCGCGGATGGTCGAGCGGCTCTCGCAAAAGGGGCTGGTGCTCCGGGAAGCCGACCCGGCCAGCCGGCGTGCCGTGCGGTTGCGGCTGAGCGAGGCCGGCAGGAAGCTCGTGCCGGTCCTGGCGGGTGAGGCCGATCGGAACGACGAGGCGTTCTTCGGCGTGATCGGCGAGGAAGAGCGACGTCAGCTCCTGGCGACGGTGCGGATGTTACTGGAGCGCAATGGCTTCCAGGGCAAGGCCCTGGACTGAATGCGAGGTATCCCATGGATTCCGTGGTCCTTCACGACTGCCTGACTCTGGCCTTTGCCGGGCGAATGACCTTCCCCGAGACGGTGGGAAGGATGCTCGAGACCGGCGTCGAGCGCTATGACGCCGATCTCCACCGGCTGCAGAAGACCCACTACGGGACCGACGGAACCACTCACGTCGAGCCCATGCCGCTGGGCGATGCCCCGGCGATTCCGGCCGGGTTTTCGCCCGGCGATGTGCAGGCCGCCATCGAGGCCATCCAGGGCCGGCAGATCGAGTACCCCGAGTTCCTCCGCCGGATCATGGTCGCGGGCACCGCGAGTTACAGCGTCTACCTGGGCGGCCGGAAGGCCATCTACTTCGGCCGTAATGGCGACTTTCACGTCGAGCCATTTCCCCACTGGCCTGTCGCGGCCCGTCAAGCCGGGTCCGGATTGCGCGCCGGCCGCGAGCCGGCCGAACCAGTACATCGTCGCGAAGACAAGCAGCCAGGCGGCCAGGAAGCCGAGACCGATCGCGAGCCCGGCCTCCCTGGAGACCCGCTGGCCGTTGAACCTCACCGGCGCGTTGCCCAGCAACGACAAGGCAAGCATTGCCACCTGAAGGGCGACTCCCAACCCGCCGATGATCAGCACGACGGCCATCCAGAACCGCAGGAACCTGCCGACCGGTTTTTTCGGCCCGGGATGGGTATCTCGACGACGACCGCCTGGCCCGGCTCCCGCTCGAGGAATCCAACCCCGCGCCGGGTGACGCCGTCGGGTATCCGGTCGCTGTAGAGGCAGCGGTCGATCGGCCGGTGATTCCTGACCCAGATCGTCGGCTCGACCGCCGTCGTCTGTCTCGGAGCCTGGCGCGAGCCGAAGGCCATCACCAGGCGGCCGAATGGATCGTCCGCCATCGCCAGCGCGGTGCCCACACCCAGGAGCAAGCTGCCGATCAGCGTCCCCGCATTGATGACCACCCGCGACCGTACGCCCCGGGGCACACGCCGGGGCGTTGTCTCGATCATGGCAGGGGCGGCCTTCGCATCCAGGTCCATGGAGAAGTCTCTCCGCCGCATCATTACCATGTTCACAGGGACAACTTGCCAGTGTCTTCGTCGGGCCGGTCGGGACTATTGACCAGATTGTGCCCCGCGCTCGCTGCGACGACTCCAACGAGATCGAGTCCGCAGGCCGGCGGTTCCTGGTGGGTCGCGATACTCCAGGCTCGACTGCCGGGAGGATCTTGCAGCCCGCGTGCATGGCCGAACAGTCCCCGACCGTCCGCAAGCCGCTCGGGCCTGGCATCGGATATCGGAACGAATTAGGATAACCGGACACATCGCGTTTCGAGCCCCTGCGATCGCGGGAGTCCGCTCATCGCGCCGAGAACCAGCCGGGAGGGATCGATGGTCCTCGCCGTGCCTCTTGTCTGCCTCGTACTTTTTCAGCAGAGCCCGACCGTTTCGCTGTCAGGCGTGGTCGTCGGGCCAGATGGCCTGCCCGTGGCGGGCGCCGAGGTGCTGCTCGGCGGATTGCCCGTCCGCGCCCAGAAGGTCGTGGCGCGGGGAAAGTCGGATGCCCAGGGCCGGTTCTCCCTCCAGCGGCCCACCGGGCTTGTCGCCGAGAACCGCTTCAATACACCGATCCTGTGGGTTGTGAAGCCGGGTTTTCGGCTTGGTCATCTGAGGTTCACCGGACCGATGCCGAAGGCCGGCGAGGATGTCCGCATCACGCTCGGTCCGCCCGGGAAGGGCGAGGTCCATGTCGAGGATCCCGACGGCCGGCCCGTGCTCGGCGCGCGGATCCGCCTCGAATGGTTCGGCCGGGATCAGATCAACGTGCCCAGCGACGTCGAGGACCTGATCGAGGCGGCGACCGACAGGGATGGCCAGGCCGTGATCGAGGCCGCCGCGAATGAGGAAGTCGCCTATGTCGACGTCCACGCGAAGGGGTTCGGCATTCAGGGCCGGCCATTTCGCCCGTTGACGTCGCAGCCGAAGCGCGTTCGCCTGCGCCAGGTCGCGTCACTCGAGGGCCGGCTCCAGGGCGGCGACCCCGCGCTGATGAAGGGCTGGCGGGTCTCGGCTTTTACCTATGCCGGCGATCGCTGGGGCCCCGATCCGCAGACGACCGGCTACGCCGAGGGGACGACCGACGCGGAGGGCCGGTTCGCCTTTCCGTCGATCGCGCCGGGGCGTCTCGAACTGGTATTCAATCCGCCGAGGGACCTGCCGGTCAGGGCCGATGCGCCGGGCGGTCTGGCTGTCGCCGTGGGACGGCCCAATTCAGTGGTGGTGCCGATCCGCAAGTTGGTGACGATCACCGGCATCGTGCGCGAGCACGGCACGGGCCGGCCCGTGCCCGGGGCCGAGATGCACCTCGCGCCGGCGCAGGGAGGGATGGTCCGCAAAACGAAGACCGACGCCCAGGGCCGCTATTCGTTCTCGACCCTGCCCGGAAAGTGGCACGTCTCGCCGTCCACAATGCCGCCGGCGCTCGTCACAGCGCCCGGGCCGCCGTGGAAGGAGCTCACGCTCTCCGACGGTCAGGAAAAGCTCGAGCTGGAGCCCTGGGAGGCGATTCCCGCCGCGCCGCCGCTCCACTTCATCGTGCGCGACGAGAATGGCCGGCCGGCGGCGCACGCCCGCATCAGCCGATGGTCTGGGTCGGCTCAGATGCCTGATGCAGCCGACGAGCACGGCGAGTTCGTCGCCAGAGGTCTCCGGCCAGGCAGCGAGCTGTCGGTCGACGAGGTCCGGCTGGGCGATCGGATGACGGACGGGCCGGTCAAGGCCATCGCCGGGTCGACGGGACCGATCGAGGTCACGATCCGCCCGGGACTGGCGATCGCCCTGGCGGGCCGCGTGGCCGGGCCCGACGGCACGCCGATCGCCGATGCCCAGGTGCACGTTCAGTACCGCAACAGGACGCCGCAGGGCGGTGGCGTCGGCTTTCCGCAAACCCTCGCCGTTGACAGCCGGACCGGGACCGACGGGACATTCCGCACGCCAAAGGATTACTTCCGGAAGGATCGTGAGTTTCGCGTCGAGCTGGTCGCCGCGGGCTTCTTCCTCGCGTATTCCGAGTGGGCCTCGGCGGACCGGGGCGACCTGATCACGATCCCGGACGTGGTGCTGCGCACGCGTCCGACGCGCCGTCGGCTGGCCGGACGGGTCGTCGATCGCGGCGGCAAGGGCATCGCGAGGGTCACGGTCTTCCAGCCGTCGGATTCCCCGGCGCGGACGGAGGCGATCACCGATGACGCCGGCCGATTCCGGCTCGACGACGTGCTGGGCGGTCCCGCGCTGGTGTTCGCCGACAGGTCCGGCTACCGGTTCGGCGGGGCCGTCGTCGGCCCCGGCGCGACCACGGCGGAAATCCGCCTGGCCCGAATCGACGAGCCGCCGATCTCGATTCCGAATCCAGTCCCGCCGCCGCTCTCGCGGGCCGAGGAGCGGCGAATCGCGCGGGAATTGCTCGCGCCCCTGATTGTTCAGGCCCGGGACGGTTCGCTCGGCCATCTTGGTGGATCGGTCGTGCCCGCGCTGGCGCGAGTCGACCCCGATCGCGTCCTCGAAATGCTCGAGAACCGCGTGCTGTCACAGCCGGGGCCGGTGCTCGCCCAGGTCGCGCTGGGACAGTACGAGGACGATCCAAAGGCGGCGATCGAGACGATCGAGGCCGACCGGGATCCATCAGCCCGCGCCGAGGGCTTCCTTATACTTGCCGAAGCGGCGGCCGACGCCCAGGGCCGGCCTCGCCCCGAGTTGATCGACCGCGCGCTGGCCGAGGCCCGTCGCGTCGAGAGCCAGCCATTGAGGCTCCGCCTGCTGCGCAAGGTGGCCGATCGCTACCTCGAGCTGGGGCTCGTCGACCGCGCCACGCCGGTCCTTCGCCTGGGGCGGTCGGTCATCGCATCGTTGCCGAAGGATCATTTCTTCTTTGAAGCCGAGGAGTTCGCCAGGGCGCTGGCCGTGATCGACCGCCGCACGGCGATGACCATTCTTGAGCGGAAGGGACGGAGGAACGTCAGCCCGATCGACCCGCGGACGCTCCAGTGCCATCACGGCGAGGTTGCCGTCCGGCTGGCCGCGCTCGATCCAGCGGAGGCCGAGCGGCTGGTTCCCCGGGCCGTGCCGAACCTCTCGGATGTAGAACGCGATGCCTACATCCTGCGGATCTGCCAGCGGATGGCGCCCGTCGACCTGCCCCGCGCGCGGCGGATCCTCGATCAGCTCAACCAACCCTCCGGACCAAATTCGAATCCCCGGCCCGAGATGGTGGCCGAGGGCCTGGCCCTGATGGCCGCCGCGCGGGCCGACGCCGATCCCGCGGGGGCAAGGGCCCTGCTGGACGAGGCGTTCGATCGGCTGCGGAAGCTGGTGGGCGACAGACAGCGCAACAACGCTGCGTACAGCGCGAACCAGATGGTCGCACTGTTGCCCCTGTTCGAGCGGATCGATCCCGATCACCTGGAGGAGCGGCTCTGGCTGGCGGCGGCCCATCGCGAGGTGCTGTCGCAGTACGCGTTTCTCGGCCAGTTGCAGCCGGCGGTCGTCCTGGCAGCCCTCGTCGCGAGATACGACCGCCCGATGGCCGCGGCGATCATCGCGCCCGCGCTGGATCGCATGCCGGGGCTGCTGGTCAACGGTCACAACATTGGTTACTACCAGTCCACCGTGTTCAAGGCGGTGGCCGTGTACGATCCCCGGGTCATCGCTGCGATGGTGAAGGGTCTGCCCGCCTCGGCGCGGCGGCCTCCGCCGCCACAGAACGGCTGGCAGGGCGCGAGCATCGACGCGATGCTCCGACTGACGGCGGCCGAGGCGCTTGGACTGTCCTTCGATGAGCAGTACCGCAAGATCCTCGGCCTTCAGCTCGGATTCCTCCCCTACCGGATCACGTTCTGACCGCCGGAGACGACTGGTCCTCCGAGGAAGGAGCTTCCATGCGCACGTCCGCATTCTCGAGGTGTGTGGTCCTGTCGCTCCTCGCGCTGGGTTGCCTCGGCGCCCAGGGCAGTG
>JAKAUH010000089.1 GCA_021818605.1 Planctomycetota bacterium | reverse complement strand
GCGGGGGCAATGGCCAGGGCGGCTTCGTTCAGGGGGGCGCCAACAGGCAGGGCGGCTTCGTCCAGGGCGGGGGCAATGGCCAGGGCGGCTTCGTTCAGGGGGGCGCCAACAGGCAGGGCGGCTTCGGCGGCTTCGGCAATCGCGGGCCGCAGGATCCCCAGGCGATGGCTCGACGCCAGGCCATGATGATGGCGATGACCGAGCTCCAGCAATACTCCGACCAGGCCCTCGCCAGTATCCTCAGCCGCGGTCAGATGGGCCGGCTGAGGCAGATCCAGCTCCAGTCCGAGGGTCCCCGCGCCCTGGTCCGGCCCGACATGATCGAGCTGCTCAATC
Organism: Planctomycetota bacterium; assembly: GCA_021818605.1. Taxonomy (GTDB): domain Bacteria; phylum Planctomycetota; class Planctomycetia; order Isosphaerales; family Isosphaeraceae; genus JAKAUH01. Next base: position 6,219 of record JAKAUH010000089.1, on the reverse strand, counting down.
TCGACGAGGATCAGGTCGCCCAGATCAACCAGTTGCTCGGCGCGGAGCGTCAAGCCAGCGGCGCGACCTTCCGAGCTCGGTTTGACCTCATGAGGCAGGCCTTCCCGCAGAATACCACCGCCAACAACGGCGGCCAGGCTGCCAATGGAAATGGCGGAGGACGGCGCGGCGGCCCGAACTTCCGGGATCCGGCGGTCCGGGATGCGATGCAGAAGTACCTGGCGCAACCGGAGGTCAAGGCAAAGCTGGACAATATCCAGGCGCAGACCACCAAGCTGCAAAGCCAGCTCAAGTCGGCGGTGAATCGCGTGCTGACCAGGCGTCAGGCGGCCAACTACCGCAAGATGCTCGGCGCTCCCTTCGACATGAGCAAGTTGCGGGGCGGACGCGGGCCGGGCGGCATTCAGACCGCCAACGGCAATTCGCGCAACGGCGGCACGCAGCCCGCGGCGAATCCGGCGAACGAGGACGACGACGACGAGGAGGCGACCTCGACCGCAAAGCCGGCCGCAAAGCCGGCCGCCAAGGCTCCCAGCCCGACCCCGGCCAGGACTCGGCGCAGGAGCCTGCGCGAGCAGCGCGGCCTGGATGATTGATCGACGCCACCAGGAGACAGCCGACTGCCGGCGGGCTCGAGGGATTCCTGATCCTCGGGCGAGCTGACGGCGCTCCGGCTGAGCCAGCCAGCCTGCCGAATTCTCACCACCAACGAGCCGGGACCTGGGCCGCCTGCACTGGCCGGGTCCCGGCTCGTTGCGCGGATGACCAGAACCCGCCCGGGGCGACCCGACCCGCGACCCGGCGAGCCGACCATCGAGCGGGTTGCTCTTCCCGCAGCGACGGTTCCGGCGTATAACTGCCCGGCCCTTTCCGTTCGGTCATTCGACCCGTCCTCGATTCATCGCCGATGCGCCGCGCCCCGGTTCCCGAGGTGACGGCCCATTTTGGAGTCTTCCGGACCATGCGTCATCGATTGACCGTTGTCCTGGTCGGGCTGGTCCTGATCGCCGCCGCGATGATGGGGGCCGGCGGGCCGTTGGATCCGCCGTCGAGTGCCGAGTCCCTCCTCAACGAGCGGTTCGGGACCAAGGTCGCGCCGATCTACCTTCTCCTGCGAGCGGACATCCAGGCTGACCTCCAGCTCAATCCGCACCAGATCGCCGGGGCGAGGAACCTGGTCGCACGCCTGGCCGAGCGGGGCCGAAAGGTCAAGGGGATGCCCGAGCAGGCCGCTTTGGCCGAGCGGTGGGCGATCGACGAGGAAATGGCCGGCTGGATCCGCCACGAGTTGTCCGAGGCGCAGCAGGAGCGGCTGACGCAGATCGACCTCCAGTGGGAGGGGGCCGCAGCATTCAGCCGATCGGCGGTCGCCGAGTACCTGGAGCTCGACCCGCAGCAGCAGAAGGCGCTCCAGCTCATGCTGGCGGAGGCCAACCAGACGCGCCGGAAGCGACGGCTGGAGCCCCTCGAGGTCGACCGGCTCACCGTCCGCGCAAGGACGATGCTCACGCCCGATCAGCAGCAGAGATGGAAGGAAGTCATCGGGCCGTCATGCCGCTTCCGATTCGGCGAGACTCAGGCCAGAAACGAGGGTGCCGCCCCGGGCCGCCGCGTCACGGTCCGGCCGACGCGGACGCCGCCTCGCTAGAGCGCTTGCGGTCGCGTGGCGCACGGGCGAGAAGGGAGGGAGGTTCGAGTTTGCTCCGGAAGCCCACGAAGTGGGCGTCAGGACGTAGCCGGGGAGCGTCAGCACCCCGGACCGCCATGCGAACCCTCATCTCCCCGCCATCGTTTCACCCACCCGGCCGCGACCCCGCGTGGCGGGGCGGGGTCGCGGCCGGGTGGGTCCGTCGAGAGGATTCGGTGGCTGGCGCTGCGGTCCGACCCGGGGCGCTGACGCCCGCCGGCCACGTCCGATCGCCCCCTGACGGGGGCTCGGAGCCCTGCCGGCACCGACTCATAGCCGGCCCGACCCCTCCGTGAGCCACCCATCTGCCATGCGCTCCAGGCTAGGCTGACGGATCCTCCGGGCCCGGCTCCCGATCGGGGGCAAGCGAGCTGGCTCCGGCCAGGTGGAACCGGAAGTCGCAATACGAGGCGCCGCCCATGATGGTCTGGGTCCGAGTCAGCTCGATCGAGGGGTTGAAGCCCTGCGCCAGGGCGAAGTCCCGCTGGCAGGACAGGCTCGCGCCCAGTTCGCCCAGGCCGAGCGCCCGGTACATCTCGGCATAATGGCAGCGCGTCACGTTGAACGACAGCCGCTCCGGAGTCTGCTCGAGCATGTCGATCTCAAGGGCGCCGTTCTCGCGCCAGCGATCGAGCGAACCAGCGAAGGCCTGGAGCGTGCTCTCGCCCAGGGTCTCGGCCAGCGCGGCCCCGCTCTCGCGTGCGAGCTCGCGGATGACCCCGGCGACGATCTCCAGGGTTTTCTCCCGGCCGACGACTTCCGCGAACGCCCGCACCAGCGGACCGACGATCCGGGCCTCGATCTCCCGCTGCTCCAGCAGGGGCAGCCTGGCCTTCTGCTCGCTCATGACCTCGAGTTCCCTCCCGATAACCACCGCGGCTCCCTCGAAACCAGCGTCACAGCAACATGGATTCTACCAGCAACGGCCACCGCCGTCAGTCGGCGGCAGAACGGTGCCTCGATGCGGCGGACGCCGCACGCCTGTCGGTCAGGCTGCCGCACACGGAGTGGCTCGCATGAAGCGCTGTCCGGGCGAATTCGTATCGATGCCCACTCGCCTTGCATGAGGCCGGCCGCGGCTCGGCCGAAGCGCAGATCTCCGGCGGAAGCTGATCCTGGCCCGAGGAGGGATTCGCGCCCGATGCCGAGGGAAACAGCATCTTGAAGGCATTCGCCGAGGCCAGTTCATGCAGATCGGGCGTCAGACCCTGGATGGCCAGGACGAAAAGGACCACCATCGAGGTCGATAATGGACGTCCTCCGCGATGGGTCATCGGCCCAGCCTCCTGTCGATGTCGCGGAAGCGAGCTCCGCGCAACGGCCATTCTGTTCCTCGTTCTGGTATCGGAGGCGGGATTCCCTGGACTTTGTTCGATGATGCAAAGAACGCGCACATGAACGTAAAGTGGGATCGTCGCTTCGAGCCTGACAAGCCGCTCGTGGCAGCCGCCAAACGAACAAGCGTTTACCAGCTCGAAGCATCCCGCATCGCGATCGGTGCTGGCTCATCATTACCCGGATTGGGGTCGAACGGAAAACCGCAAACGCTTCAAACCCGCGATCGGGCGGGTCGACCTGGGCCACCAGACAACCATCATGGTCTCTCCGCTCCTAACCATGACGTCATTGAAACCGCGACAGATCCTTCGATTCGCTGGCTGGGCGGCTCTCGCCCTGACGACCGGCTGGATCAGCCAGTTTGCGGAACGTGCGTTCCGCGCCATCGAGCCGGTGGGCTCCGTTGGTCTGCGCAAGGATGTGCCCTATCGCCTGGTCGCAGGGGCGCCACTGCTGCTGGATGTGTACTTCCCGCCCGCACAGGGCGATCGGATGCGTGGTGCCGTCGCTCGTCCAGCGATCCTTCTGGTCCACGGCGGAAGCTGGATCGGGGGCACGCGGCGGCTGCTGCGGCCGGGGCCGGGCAACCCGCGGCCGATGGCGATCCAGCTCGCCGAGGCCGGTTATGTCGTCGTTGCGGCCGATTACCGCCTGGCTCGACCGGATCGGGCCGCCTGGCCGTCGGCGCTCGACGATCTTCGCGAGGCCGTCCGCTGGACCCGACGCCATGCCGGCGAGCTGGGCATTGATGCCGATCGGATCGCCGCGGCGGGGCAGTCCGCCGGCGGACATCTCGCGATGCTGCTGGGCATGATCCGTCTGGGGGACGACGAGGGCACACCGGCCTCGCGAGTCCGGGCGGTCGTCAGCTTTTATGGCCCGACGGACCTGACCCGGCTCCCGCTCGAGCGCTCGCGGCGACTGGTCCATGAGCCGGTCGACGTCTTCCTTGGCGGGGATCCGCTTGACCCGGCCGGCCGGGTCCGCGCGGCGTCGCCGGTCCATTGCATTCACGACGAGACTTGCCCCATGCTCCTGATCCACGGCACGCGCGACGCCTGGGTGCCGATCTCGCAGGCCGAGGAGCTGGACGCGGCTCTGGCAAGGGCCGGGATCGCTCACCGGCTGGTCCGGGTGGAAGGCGCGCGGCACGGATTCGATGTGGACGTCCGCGATCCCGAGGTCCCCGGCCCGCTTCCGCGAAGACTCTTGCCCGAAATCCTTGCCTTTCTCGAAGCGTGTGGAATGCTCCCAGAGGGGGAGTCGCCGTGACTGTCCGGCGGCCTCGCCCGCCGATCGTCGTCTGCCCATCCAAGAGTTGCACCCATGTGGCGAAGCAGAAGACCCAGCGAGGCCCGGATGCCGGGCATTTCTTCCGGATCTCGCGAATCTCGCGCTCGACCGCTCCGGGCCTTCCGGCCGGAAGACTTGACGATCGACGGCCTGGAGCGCCGGACATTGATGTCCGCCGTGCCGAGGTCCGTGCTCGACTCGGGCCGGATGATTGAGCGAGTGAACGTGCCATACACCACGCCGGCGGGCACGGCCGAGCGGCTGAACGTGTACTCGCCGGCCGGGCAACCGCCGGCCGGGGGATGGCCGGTGATCGTCGCCATTCACGGCGGCGGCTGGCGTCGGCTCGACAAGACGGGCTACGGCGATCGGATCGCCTCGGCGTTCGTGCCTAATGGATACGTCGTGGTGGCGCCGAACTATGTGCTATCCGCGCCGGGGCGACCGAGCTGGCCCAGGAACCTGGAAGATGTGCGCGCGGCGGTCGGCTGGGTGCGGTCGAGCGCGGCTGCGCTGCGAATCAATCCGGACCAGGTCGTCGCGATGGGCGAATCGGCCGGGGGCAATCTGGCCGAGCTGCTCGGCACGGACCCGGGTCCGCCGGGTCCAGGCGGCGTGTCGACGCAGGTCCAGGCAGTGATCGCCTTCTCGGCGCCCTCGGATCTGCCGGCGCTGTATGTCCAGAGCCGGTGGGCGGGCCGGGCGGCTGCCCAGTTCCTTGGAGGAACCCCTCAGCAGGTGCCGCAGGAATTCGCGGCGGCCTCGCCCATCGATCATGTCGCGCCGGGCGATCCGCCGATGTTCCTGGTGCACGGCCGGGAGGACCCCCTGGTGCCCGTGGATCAGTCTCGCATGCTGGCCGCGGCGCTTCAGGGCGCCGGCGTGCCCGTTCAGCTCGTCCTCGTCCACGGGGGGCATAATCTGGACTTCCCCATTGGCGCCGGACAACGGAATTTGATCCAGCCCCTCCTTGAATTTCTTGGTGCGACATGGAACGATGAAGGGACCCTATCCATCCGCTGAACACCCGCGATAATTCGACTCGATAGCACGCTCCCAGGGACGCGAGCGTTGGGGTCCGCATTAGGGGGAGATATTCGTGGCGTTCGTGGTTCACCTCGCCGGAATGAGCGCATCGGTGCCAGGCGCCCTGGACCTGACGCGTGAATTCGACCGGGTCCTGCAGACCGCGGCCGATCGGCCCGACAACGATAGTCTCCCCCCGCTGCCCGACCCGACAGCCGACCACGGCGATGCCACACTGGCCTCGCGGCGCGCGGATGTTGAGTTAAAGCATCAGCGCGTCCGCGAGTTCCTCGACCGGACCGGTCAGGATGCGGTGGTCCTTGGCATGGCCGACTCGGTGTCCTGGTTCACCTCCGGCGGCGATCTCGGTCAGGACCTGTGCTGCGGGCCGGCGGCGATCTTGCTGTTCATCAACCGGACGTCGCGAGCCGTCATCACCGATAATGTCCAGAGCTCGCGGGTCTTCGAGGAGGAGCTGGCCGGACTGGGCTTCCAGCTCAAGGAGCGTCCCTGGTACGACGACCCGTTCCAGGTCGTCGCCGAGCTCTGCCACAACAAGCGGGTGGCCAGCGACATGGCCGGCCAGGGCTGCTCGCAGGTCCGGCGCGAGGCGGACGCGGTCCGCGCCCTGCGGCGTCGGCTGACCCCGCTTGAACGACAGCGGCTCCGCGAGCTGGGCCGGACGCTGACCCTGGCCGTCGAGGCAACTTGCCGCAACTTCGACCGTGGCGAGCGCGAGGCCGACGTGGCCGGGCACCTGGCGCATCGGCTCATCCGCGAGGGGGTCGTGCCGGTGGATCTTCGTGTGGCCGGCGACGATCGCCTGGCGCGGTTCCGCCAGCCCACATTCAAGGCGTCGCCGATCCAGCGACGCG
>JAKAUH010000390.1 GCA_021818605.1 Planctomycetota bacterium | reverse complement strand
AAGAGCGCACTACAGACCGAAGGGAGCAAGCACCGTGAGCCTACACCCTTCGCGCTCTTCGTGCGCTCTTCGGCCCCGGATCGACTGGCAAGCGGTCCGGGACACGATCGACCTGACCGAAGTGGCGACCCGGCTACTCGGCCCCCCCGCCAAGAGAACCGGGAGCCGGCTGGCGTGGCTTTGCCCGTTCCACGACGACCACGATCCATCTTTCACGGTCGATGCGAAGGGATGGCGATGCTGGGCATGCGGGATCGGCGGGGATGCCGCCGCCCTGGTGATGCGTCATCAAGGTGTCGGGTTCCCCGAGGCGAAAGCGTACCTGACCGGCCAGCCCGTTCCCTCGGGAGGCCGCCCGAGGCCGCCCGCCCGATCCGGTCCGGCCCGGCCCACGATGCCGCCCGACCGGCCGCCCGCCCGGTCCGCTGAGAAGCTACCGGATAGGCCGACCGGGCCACCGCCGGCCGATGTCGTGGCGTTGGTCGATGACGCCGCCGAGAGGCTGTGGACGCCCGAGGGGCGGGCCGCGCTGGATTATCTCATCCGGGTCCGCGGTCTGACCGAGGCGACCGTCCGGGCCGCCCGCCTCGGGTGGACGCCCCGGGCCGCGTGTGCCCCCTGGAAGCCGCCTGGGTGGGTGATCCCCTGGCGCGACGGATTACTCCTGGCCCTGGTCAAGATCCGGCCGCCCGCGGAGTGGCGAGCAACGTTCCCCAAGGACCGGCGACCCCCGAAGTACATCGAGGCGTTCCGGGGGCGCCCTGCCCTCTATCCAGGCCCCGAGGCGATCCGGCCCGGCATGCCGCTGGTTGCCGCTGAGGGGGAATTCGACTGCCTGATACTCGCCCAAGAGCTGGCCGACCTGGCGAGCGTCGTGACCCTTGGGAGCGCATCGAGCCGGCCCGAGGGATCGACCTGGCTGGCGATGCTCCATTGCCCTCGATGGTTCGCCGCGCACGATGCCGACGATGCCGGAGACCGGGCCGCCGCCGGCTGGCCCGCCCGAGCCGTGCGCGTCCGGCCCCCCGGCCCCGGCAAGGACTGGGGAGACGTGCACGCCGCCGGCCGCAACCGGATCCGTTACCTCTGGGGTGGCATCTTGCGCCGGCCCGGCACGCCCTGGGATGAGCTGGCGGCCCGGCGCTGGGGATCGGGACCGATCGACCCGGCCCCCGGCGTCGTGGTCTCCCGCCCGACCCGAGGGGGTGACGCATGATCCCGCCCACCTGCCCCGACTGCCGTGGCCCGACCGTGGCCCGCCCGGTCCGCGGGGTGGTCCGCTGGGCTTGTCTCGCGCCCGGATGCCCGGTCCTGGATTTCGGCCCCGACCCGCCAGCCGACCCGCCCGGGGACCGTCGCGCGGGATTTCTGGAGCCAATGAGCGCGCCACCAATCCGCCAGGTTTTCAGTGTCCGTCCACCCACTGTCGCCCCGGGCCGGGAGCCCGAGCCCTCGGGGTGGATACAGGACGGCGATGAGCCGTTTCTGTCGGGAGAACAACCTTGCGTTGAGTCGAAGCATGGGGTATCGTACAAGCATGGGAAACAAGAAACTGAGCGATGAGATTCGGGATGCCGTGAATGCCTCGGGGATGAGCCGATACGCCATCGCCATGGCCCTCGGGGTGGCTGAATCCACGATGAGCCGATTCATGAGCGGGAAGGGCGGACTCTCGATGGAGTACATCGACCGGCTGGCCGCCCTCTTGGGACTGCATATCGTCGCCAGGAAGGGGAGGTGACATGGCGAGCGTGTTCAAGCGGACCCGCGACAAGGGCAACCGGCTGGCGTCGTGGTACTTCGCCTACGTCGATGCGGACGGGGTTCGGCGGACCGAGAAAGGATGCCCCGACAAGGCCGCGACCGAGGCGATGGCTCGCAAGGCCGAGAGCGAAGCCGAACTCCGTCGCCGCGGGATCATCGACGCCAAGGCCGATCAGTACGCCGCCCATGCCGCCCGGCCGCTGTCAGAGCACATCGACGCCTGGCGAGAGTCGATGATCCACCAGGACGACACGCCGAAGCATGCCGATCAGACCGCGGGCCGGGTGCGCAGGCTCATCGCCGTGCTGTTCGGAGCCAGGCCCAACGACATCGACGGCAAGAGGATGACCCGACCCCAGCAAGCGCAGGCTCGCGAGGCTGTCAGCCGGCTGGTGGTCAAGGCGCGGTTGTCGGACATCACCCCGGATCGGGTACAGGCCGCCTTAGCGACGTTCCGCGACTCGGGAAGATCGGCCGAGACCTGCAACCATCACCGGAACGCCGTCCGTGCCTTTGCCCGATGGTGCAAGCGGACGGGCCGGCTGCGCGAGTATCCCCTGGAGGGAGTGACCGGCTTCAACGCCCGGGAAGATCGTCGGCACGATCGCCGGACGCTTTCCCTCGATGAGCTGACCCGCCTCATCGCGGTTGCCGAGCGCGGCCTGGACTTCCAGGCGATGACCGGCCCGGCCCGAGCGCTCTGCTACAGGTTGGCCGCATCGACCGGGCTGCGCTATTCCGAGATCGGCAGCATCCGGCCCGCGTCGTTCGACTGGAAGGCCGCCAGCGTCCGCGTGGCCGCGTCCTACACGAAGAACGGGGCGGAAGCCGAGTTGCCCATCCCGAGCGACCTGGCGGCCGATCTAAAGCTCTTCGTGGCCGCGTTGCCGCCTGGCTCATCGGTGTTCCCCCTGCCTGAGAAGGGGGTCAAGATGCTCCGCGCCGACTTGCAGGCCGCCGGCATCCCCTACAAGGACGCCTCGGGGCTGGTGTTCGACTTCCACGCCCTGCGATGCCAGATGGCGACGCTGGCCGATGCCGCTGGCGTGTCGCCTCGCGTCGTGCAAAAGCTGATGCGACACTCGACCCTCGAACTGACCGGCCGGTACACCAGGCCCCGGATCGTCGATATCGAGGCCGCCGCCTCGATGCTGCCATCCCTCAAGCCGAGCGGCGACCGGCCCGAGGCCCTGGCGATGACCGGGACCGATGGCCCGGACCGATCGAAATCTGACAGCGCTCTGCCAGCGCGCACGGGACGGGATGGGTCGCTTTCTGTCGTTTCCTGGCGGGATGAGCCCGGCGAGAGTGCCATCGGGGCATTGCCGCAAGCGGTTACCCCAGACGGCTCTAGGCGGGATGTGTCGTCTGCTGTCGAAGCGCGCCCGGTAGGATTCGAACCTACAACCTTCGGATTCGAAGTCCGCGACTCTATCCGTTGAGCTACGGGCGCCTGTGATTGAGTATAGCGTCCCGGCCCCATCCCGCAAGCCCCGCAGTGAGCCGCGCGACGGCGCTCCCCGCCGTCGATCAGGCGGATGGCCGGACGAACGCCTCGGCCCATGCGCGGTCCGCGGCCGAGATGGGAAGGTTCTCGGGCAGCGGCCGGCCGTAGCGCACGGCCTGGCGGTAGCGGCCCCCTTCGTAGGTCTCTCGAAACGCCACGCCGAGGTCGAGCATGATGTCCGGGTCGGGCGTCCGCAGCGGGATCGGCAGGACCGGCAGCGGGTGCCGCAGCGGCCAGGAATAGACCTCCGCATCGGGCCGGCGTTTCGCCCGGGCGACGATGGCCATGTAATGACCACGGGCGACCCGGCCCGACAGCGGCATCGGAGCCCCTCCGAGCAACAGGTCGATCTCGACCAGGTGGACGGGGCGATCGAGGAGAGCCTCGCGCTTCGCCAGGTATTCGACCCGGCCCGATCCGCTCTTGTTGGTCGGCGAAAGCACCTCGATGACGGTGATCAACTCCATCTCGGGCAGGTGGAAGATCTCGACCCAGGAGTCGCGCACCTCGAAGGGGCGGCGAATCACCTGCATCGTCGTCGGCTCGATGGTCCCCACAGCCCTCGCGCCCGCTGGCTGCGGCGCGGGCGGCCCTTCTTCGCGACCGATCGTTAAATCGGGCCGACGAGAGCCGTCCAGGTCATCCGAACTGACGAGCGAGAGTCGCTCGTCGGTCTGCGCGACATAATCTTCGGGCAAGTTGCGATTGAGAAGGCGGCTGCATTCCCAAACGAGTCCATTATGGAACCCGATCCATCGACCCTGGACTTCGAGATACGGGTCCATCCCCGGAAACGGACTGGGCATGGCGACGCTCCTGAGGGTTCAGATGAACCGCATCGTACCCGATGGCCCGCAGCACCCCTAGCCCGGATCCGCAGGATCGGTCAGAATGGATGAGGGCGGAAACGCCCCTCCCTCCGGCGGTCGGGTTGCGGCCCCGCCCGCCATGGACGAACGAGAATCCTGCACGAACCATCCAGCAACTCCAGGCCGCACTCCGCCGGGACGCCTCATGCCGAACTCGCCGAATCCGAAAATACCGACGGTCTCCTTCATCAGCCTCGGTTGCTCCAAGAACCTGGTCGACTCCGAGCGGATGCTCGGCCTGCTGGCGCAGGACGGCTACGCCATCGTGCCAGATGCCCAGCCCTCCGACCTCGTCGTGGTCAATACCTGCGGCTTCATCGACGCGGCGCGGCAGGAGTCGATCGGCGTGATCGAGGAGCTGCTGGAGCGCAAGCGCCGGGGGCACGTAAAAGGAGTGATCGTCGCCGGCTGCCTGGCCGAGCGGGCGCGTGAGGGCCTGCTCGAGCAGTTCCCCGAGGTCGATCACGTCGTCGGCGTCTTCGGCCGCGAGGAGATCGCGCAGGTCGCCGATCGCCTGCTCGGCGGTCTCACCGAGCAGCGTGAGGTATTCCGCCCAGCGCCGATCCAGGCGCAGGACGACCGCGCCCGGCTGCGGATCACGCCCAGGCACATGGCCTATCTGAAGGTCTCCGAGGGTTGCGACCGGTTTTGCACGTTCTGCGCGATCCCGTTCATGCGCGGCAAGCACGTCACCAAGCCGATCGAGCGGGTCGTCGCCGAGGCCGAGGCGCTGGCGGCCGACGGCGTGCGCGAGCTGGTGCTCGTCGCGCAGGACATGACGTATTACGGCGTCGACCTCTACGGCCGGCCCCGGCTGGCCGAGCTGCTCGACGCCCTCGAGGCGGTCGAGGGGCTCGACTGGATCCGCATTCTCTACTGCTATCCGCAGTTCTTCACCGACGAGCTGCATGACGTGCTGGGCCGGGCGAAGCGGATCGTCCCCTATCTCGACATGCCGCTCCAGCACATCAACGACCGGATGCTCAAATTGATGAACCGCCGGCACACCCGGGCGGAGACGCAGACGATCATCGACCGGCTGCGGGCGACGATCCCGGGCCTGGTGCTGCGGACGACGTTCATCGTCGGCTTCCCGGGCGAGACCGAGGCCGAGTTTGACGAGCTGGCCGACTTCGTCGAGGCCACGCGGTTCGAGCGGCTGGGCGCCTTCACCTATTCGCTCGAGCCCGACACCCCGGCGGCGAAGCTGCCCGGCCACCTGCCGGCCGAGGTGATCGAGGGCCGCCGCGACCGCCTGATGGCCGTGCAGCAGCCGATCGCGTTTGCCTTCAACCGCGGTCTGGTGGGCCGGACGCTCGACGTGATGATCGACGCCCCGTCGCCCGAGGGCCGGCATCGCTGGATCGGCCGGACGTATGCCGACGCGCCTGACGTCGACGGCGTGGTGCATGTCCGCGGCGGCAGCTTCCGACCCGGCGACATCGTCCCGTGCGAGATCGTCGACACCGAGGGCTACGACCTCGAGGCCTGCGTCCTGCCGAACGAGCCGCCCCGGTCGCGCAAGGCCCGGCCCCGGCCGCGGAAGAAGCCGGCCGCGTCGTCGCTGGTGATCCTCGACGACGTTTAATGCCGCGTCAGCGGGCCAGCCCATCGAGCGGCGACGGAGATTTCTCAACGGTCAGCCGGGGACCCACGATGAGCCGAGTCGAAAACACCACCGCACCCGCACCCGCACCGTCGCCCGCCAACGCGACGGCGGCCGCCGCCCGGAAGGCGCTGCGGTTCTGGAACGTACCCAACAGCCTCACGATCAGCCGGCTGGTGCTGGCGATCGCCGTCTTCGTGCTGATCGAGCTGGGCGCCTACGGCTGGGCGCTGGGGATGTTCGTCATCGCCGCGTCCACCGACGCCCTCGACGGCTACTTCGCCCGACTGCTCAAGCAGGAGTCGCCGCTGGGCCGGCAGCTCGACCCGCTGATCGACAAGGTGGTCGTCGCCGGGTGCTACATCTACCTGGCGGCGATCCCGGGCACCGGGGTCCGCCCCTGGATGGTCACGGCGATCGTCGTCCGCGAGCTGCTGATCCAGGGTCTCCGCAGCCACCTCGAGGGTCAGGGCCAGCCGTTTGGCGCGAAGATGGCCGGCAAGCTCAAGACGGTGACGCAGTGCGCCTCGGTGTCGGCCGTGCTCCTGACCCTCCAGCTCGGCTCCGCATCGCCGGAGTGGCTCATCGTCACGCGCAACGGCCTGACCTGGCTGGCCGTCGGGCTGACCATCTACAGCGGCCTGGCGTATGTCAAACTCGCGTTGCCGTCGCTGCGCAGGACATCGTGAGGCAAGTTGTCCGGGTCAGTGAAAGTCGGCGGAAAGGCGCGGAGAGCAGAGAGCGAAGTAGCGGAAGGCCATGCCGAATTATCGCTTGCACCGGTTTCTTCTCTACCGTCTGTCCTTCGG
>JAKAUH010000385.1 GCA_021818605.1 Planctomycetota bacterium | reverse complement strand
TTCTCGAGGCAGTGCAGGCAAATCGTCTCGAGGTCGCGCGCGAGGTCCGCGCGCAGCACTCGGGGCGGGATAGGGTCCTGCTCGATGACCTGGCGGATCGTCTCGGCTGCCGTCTCGCCGCGAAATGGCGCGCGGCCGGTGAGGAGCTCGTAAAGTGTGGCTCCCAGCGCGTAGACGTCTGTCGCCGGCCCGATGTCCCGATGACGGCCGGCGGCCTGCTCTGGGGCCATGTAGGGTGGCGAGCCGAGCGGCACGCCGCTGCAAGTCTCGTCGCCGCCCTCGCCGGCCAGCTTGGCCAGGCCGAAGTCGGTCACTCGCGGGACCAGGCGGGACAGATCGGCCTCGCCCTCGTCGAGATCCGCGGGCCTCTGGAGCAGCACGTTGCTCGGCTTGAGGTCGCGGTGGACGATTCCCCGATCGTGCGCGTGCTGTAGGGCCCCGGCCAGGACGGCGATCATCCCGGCGGCCACCCCGGGCGGCACCGGCTCGGTATGGGCCTTGAGCCAGGCCGACAGCGATGGCCCGTCGCAATAGGCCGACGCAATGTAGGCGATCGGGCCCAGTTCATCGGCCTCGAACACCGGGACGATATGGGGATGATCCAGGACGGCCGAGGCGTGGGCCTCACGCATGAATCGCCGCCTCCCCTCCAGGGAAGCGATCCGCTCGCGAAGCGGGATCTTCAACGCCACGTTCCGGCCAAGAACTCGGTCTCGCGCCAGGTAAACGACCCCGAAGCCGCCCCGGCCGACCTCCCGCACCACCTCGAAGCGCCCGAACGCCAGCGGCGAGCCGCCCCGCGACGGAGCGGCGGTCGCTCCCTCGTTCTGCCAGACCATATCGAGCAGGCGAAGGCATTCACCGACCCAGGACCGATCACCGGACACATAAGGCCCCGTCGACTCGCCCATCGCCGCGTCGGCGGCCAGGAGCTTACCGAGCAGGATGTCGTCGATCGGCGTGCATTCATCGGGGATCATGGTCAGGCCCCAGTGCCTCGCGCAGTCGCAGTAACGCCCGGCCCCAGACCTTGCGCGCGGCGTCCGGCGACACGCCAAGCCGCCCCGCGATCGCCTCGAAAGACAACTGTTCCTGATGGTGCCACCGGATGACCTGCTGGTAGTGCTCAGGCAGGGCAGCCAGCGCGCGTCGCAACGACTGTTCACGCTCTTGCCGCATCGCGTAGCCGCTCGGCGAGGTCGCCGATGTCGAGATCGTTGCCCACCAGTCGCCCGCTCGCTCACCTTCACCGCCGTTCGCCGCGACTTCCAGGTCCACCCGCCTCTTGCTCGTCCCGCGGTAGCGCCGCCGGACGTTGGTGATCTGGTGCTTGAGGATTCCCTTGAGCCAGCCGCGCAACTCGCCCATGCTCGCGCCGGCGAATTGCTCGATGTCGCGACCCGCGGCGAGGAACGTCTCTTGCACGATGTCGGAGGCGCTCACCTTCGCCGCCAGGTCCATCCCAATCTCATGTCGGGCCAGCCGCATCAGGTAAGCGCGGAAGGTCTCGATCACGCCGGCATCCTCCCTATCGGCCGGATCGCTCCCCAGCACAATCCGGGTGCCGATCGCACCGTCATCCTCTCGAACGATCATGCTGCGCTCCGTGTCGAGCCTGGCCACGCCCACTGGCGATCGGGTGCCTCCAGCGTGCACCACCCATGCCATCAGATCGAGTGTTTTCGCACACATTACGAATCTCATTTCGAAAAGACGAGCCCCAGGCCGACAGAATCGTGGCCTCAACCGCTCAACCTGCCCGGAACGTCGAGGATTTCGTTCGCTCTCGATGGAGAGCCCGCAGGGGCCCCAAGCGCGACCCGAGAGATGTGGTGGGGGCTCCCTGTCTTCCTGGCGCCGCCCATCGCGTTCGTCGGACGACGGCCATGGTCGCGGGCCGACGCTCCCTCCTCTCCCCCATCCAGAAGACGATCGCTCGCCGACCGGACGGGTGCTTTTTTTTGAGGCCCGCGTCCGGTCGACCGAGATTTCGTTCCTGAGTCCCTGTCAGCAGGACGCCTGGGGGCATCTCAATGCAGGTGTCACCACACGGATCGCTGGCGGCAGTCGCACGCGACAAAAAGCGATATCCGGCCCGGAAAGCGACTTCGGGATCGAGGGTCACGCACGCCGAGGTTGAGTCGGATACCACACCAACGACGAGCAACGAGGGGCCAAACATGCTGATTCGTGAGCGGTACAAGACGGAGCGATGGGGCCGGGACTCGGTTCGACCGGTGAGGCGAAGCCGGCCACACCGTCCCACCCGATGGCGGCCCGGGCTCGAGGGGCTGGAACAGTACACTTTGCTCAGCGCGGCCAATCTGGTCGTTTCCGCGGCGGTCGCGCCCACGGTTCTTCACACGTCCGAGACGTTTCAGGTCAGTTGGGGCGTGACCAACCGTGGGACCGAGGCAGCCGACGCTAACTGGTCGGATGCCGTGTATCTCTCGAAGGATGTGTCCCTCGATGGCGCCGACACGCTCCTGGACAGTCCGCGACCCGCCTGGACGACTCTCGCTCCGGGCGAGAGTTATAGCCAGGACGCTGCCTTACCCGCCCCGGCCGCCGACTCGGGTGATTACTACCTGCTCTTCGTCGCCGATTCCGGCGGTGACCAGGCCGAGTCCGACGAGGGTGACAACGTCCGCGCCGTACCCGTCAACCTCGTTGGCGCATCTTCCAGTCTACCCGACCTGATCGTCACCGACGCGACGGCGCCCAGCTCCGCCGTCATCGGCAATATCAACGTCTCGTGGACGGTCAAGAACCAGGGGACCGCTGATGTCGCGGGCTACTGGTACGACTCGTTCTACCTGTCGACCAACTCGACCTACGACCCATCGGACACCCTGGCCACCACCTACTATCACTCCAGCTCGCTGGCCGCGGGAGCCAGCCAGTCGTTCACCACGGGGATTAACCTGCCCTCCGATCTGGCCAGCTCCTATTATTTGCTGATCGTCGCCGACGGCGTCAATTATGTGAGCGAGTCCGACGAGACCAACAATGTCCGCGCCGTCCCGATCACGCTGAGCGTCCCGAACGTGGACCTCGTCGTGACGGCGGCCGACGCCCCCGCGACCGCCAAGGCCGGCGGCCCGGCCGCGGTCTCGTGGACGGTCAAGAACCAGGGCACCGATGCCGCCAGCGCGAGCTGGACGGATGGAGTGTACCTGTCGGCCGATGACAAGTACGACAGCTTCGACAGCTACGTCTCCTCTTTCTACGTGTACAACCCGAGTCCCCTGGACCCGGGGGCGAGCTATTCGCGCAATCCCACGATCACACTGCCCGCGGTGCCGGCCGGCTCGTACTACATCCTCTTCCTCGCCGATAGCGGCCACAATCAGGCCGAGACCGTCGAGACCAATAACATTCGCGCCGTCCCGATCACGCTCACGCCCCTCGACGTCGACCTCGAGGTCACGGCCGCCACCGCGCCCGCCACAGCGAAGCCCGGGCCCGTGGAGATCTCGTGGACGGTCAAGAACCAGGGCACCGATCCCGTCGCCGGGTACTGGACGGATTACGTTTATCTGTCCAGGGATCAGACCTACGATTCCAGCGATCGCTACGTCACTTCGAGCTCCCACTACGGCAACCCGCCTCTGGGAGCTGGCGAGAGCAGCACGGTCACCCTGACCGCGAACCTGCCGGGACTGGCTCCGGGCGATTACTACCTGCTCTTCATCGCGGACCAGTACAGCAACGTCTCCGAGACCGACGAGATCAACAACACCCGGGCCGTCCCGATCACGCTTACGGCCTCGAGTGCAGACCTGGCCGTGACGGCGGCCGACGCCCCCGCGACCGCCAGGGCCGGCGGTCCGGTCGACATCTCCTGGACGATCGAGAACCGCGGGCCCGACGCCGCCACATCGGGCTGGGTCGATGCCGTGTATCTTTCGACCGACCAGACGCACAACTTCTCCGACCAGTACCTGGCCGTCTGGTTCGTGTCCAGCCCGTTGGCCGCCGACGCGAGCAAGACGTACAGCACGTCAGCCACGCTTCCCACGGTCGCGGCCGGCCAGTATTACCTGCTCTTCATCACCGACGTCGGCAGCAATCAGGCCGAGACGGACGAGATCAACAATCTCCGCGTGGTGCCGATCACGATCGAGGCCGCCGACACGTCGAGCCCCGTGGACCTCGCGGTCGCGAACGCCTCCGCCCCGGCGTCCGCCTCGCCCGGTCAGTATGTCTCGGTGAGCTGGGTTGTGACGAACGTCGGGACGGATTCCTCGGACGCCACCTGGATGGATGCCGTTTATCTCTCGAGCGATGCGACGCTCGACACGGCGACCGACACGCTGCTGGCCACGATCGCGACCGCCTCTCAGAGTCCGCTGCCGGATGGCCGAAGCTACATCGTCTCGATGGACATCTTCCTGCCGGCGGGGACTGCCGCGGGCGACTATCACCTGCTCTTCGTGACGAATTCCGGCGAGGACCAGGCCGAATCCAGCCGCGCGAACAACCTCGCGGACCGCATGATCACCCTGGCGACAACGGCCGCCCCGGCGCCCACCCTGTCCTCGTTCACGGTCAACGACGGCGAGGCCCAGCGGTCGATGGTTACCCACCTGACGCTGATGTTCAGCGGGGTGGTCACGATCGACAGCGATGCTTTCCGGCTGGTGCGCGAGGACGGGACGGTCGTTGGCCTGGTCGAGTCGTCGCAGGTCGTCGACGGTCAGACCGTCGTGACTCTGACCTTCGACGGCGCGGGGATCGTGGGCGGCTCGCTGGCGGACGGCCGCTACACCTTGACTGCCTTCGCCGATCGGATCCACGACGCGACCGGCCAGTCGCTCGACGGGGACGGGGACGGGACACCCGCCGGCGATCACATCGACCATCTCTTCCGGCTCTTCGGCGATGCCGACGGCGACGGGGACGTCGACAACAAGGATTATTTCGCCTTCCGCACGACCGCCGGCAAGCAGAGCGGCGACAAGGGCTTTCTCTGGTTCCTGGACTCGAACGGCGACGGGATCGTCGATCTCGCCACCGACTACGCGGCATTCAAGACCCAGAACCGCAAGACACTCGCGTGAGCTTGATGCCCACGCGAGTCACCCGGGACCGCCGTCCGCGCCGCGAGAGGGCGGTCCCAATCTCACCTCATCCCGGATTCGCCTGAACGTTTCACAGCACAACAGGAGGCTATATCATGGTTTCTTTCGATCGGGTTCTGTCTTCGGCCATGACCGCGGTCATGGCTTTTGCGTGCGTCCTGGCCCCGTCCTTTGCCCGAGCCGGTTCGACCTACCAGGTCGCCTTCGACCAATCGACCTACCAGGTCGATCCTGGCGGCAGTGTGGTGGTGAGCGCCTACTTGCAGGAGCAGGTCACGGGCGGCAGCACGTCGGTGCTGGCGACCGACGGCCTGATCGGCGCCGGCATGCGACTCTCCTTCGACGTGGCACCGCTTCCGAGCGATCCGGCCCGAATCGTCAGCCTCGGCGACGTGACCCTGAACGACGGCCCGGGCGGGTTCTCAGGCGGGTCCCAGTCGCTCGTCCTGAACCCGGGTTCGTTCGTCGACCTCACGGAGACGGTCGACGTCAGCAGCCCCGCAGTGACCGCGACGGACCTTGGCAACGGCCTCTTTCAGATCTTGATCGGGTCGTTCCGCTTCACGGCGGGCTCGATCGCCGGTCAGGTGACGACGATCCAGGCCGGCGACATTCCCGGGACGTTCCAGGACTGGATCACCGGAACCGGCGACGTGTTGGATCCCTTGCTCACCGCCGGGACGGCCCGAATCGAGGTTCGCGGGGCCGCCGTGCCCGAGCCGTCGGGCCTGATCGGGCTCATTGTCGGATTTCTCTGTGTCGGGAGCTACGGCATCGCGCGGCGGCGACAGCCCGGAGCGGGCTCCTGAACGCCCCGGACGGCCGCACGACCCGTCTCGGGTGACCGATGTTTGCCGGGATTTCGCGATTCTCCAGGGCTACGCCCCCCCCGTCGCCCTGGAGGTCCCGACACTGAGGATGGCACTCCCACGCCCTTGACTTCGCCCTCGGTGAAGGCCGACTGTCTGTTCACACCCCCCAATAGTTCCACTACGCAAACTATATAAACTATACGACAATAAATTCTTAAAATATAAAATCTTTAGTAATTTTATGTAATAATATAGCCGATTTTTATAAATGTCTATCAACAAGCATATTTACATAAACTCAAATGCTTTGATATGCAAACAATCTATTTGTTAACAAGGGCGGTCCTGTTAGGATGACCGTGTAGAGGTGAATGCCACGGGTACTCAACGAGGGGATGGGCGGCAGATCGAGATCGTCGGATGAAGAGGCTCGATCCCTGCCGCGCCGTCCTCAGCACAACGCCCGAGTCGCCTCCGGAAAAGCTCTGGCTCGGGGGGTGCAATCGCGCCGGTGCCAGGGATTATACGGCCTTTGAGGTGAATACCATCAAGCCCGTTGGTTAACTCAATGCACCCCGGGACTTTACGTCCGAAAGCCAGACGCCGCCTCTCGAAACGTGCTTGTATTTTCCACCGTACATGTAGCCTGCTTTTCGGCGTTTGCAG
>JAKAUH010000558.1:4645-6572 GCA_021818605.1 Planctomycetota bacterium | reverse complement strand
GCGGCGCTTCCCCTGGTCGACTGGCTCCAGGAAAACGCGAGGGCGTTTCACCAGGCCTTCGAGACGGTGCGGCAACGCCGCGGTAAGACGATCCTCCACGAGAATCTCCTGGTCGCCCGCGTCAGTGACCTGAGTTTGAAGGTCGCCCTGGAAAAAGCACTGGGCGAACGCATCGTGTCGCTGGGCGAGGAGTTCCTCGCATTTCCCGCCGGGGCAGTTGGCGAGGTCAAACGCCTCGTGGCCCAGAGGGGACACGTCGTCAAGGAGGTTCCCCATCGTGAAGCTTGAGTCCATCGATGTTGCCTCGCTGGACGTTGTCACGGCGTTGCCGGACCTGCGGCGAGACCTTCACCTGTTTGTCGATTTCGTCCGTACTCACTCGGTCAAACGCTCACACCGAGAGAACGCCTTGAGCAAGGCCGATGCGAAGCGACTTGCCAGGCTCCTGTCGGACCCGGAAGCGGAGCGGGAAGTGGACGAGGACGGCTCTTCGGTGTGGATCGACGTCGTTGATCAAGTGGCTCTTGGGCTCGGTTTCATCCACTACGATACCCAGGGCCATTATGCGGGGTATAGCAGCCAGACGCGCTCATATCCGGACAACTACATCGAGTTCCGGGCGAAGCCCTACGAGCAGTTCCTCGCGGCGAAGGCCGCGAAGCAAGAATCGACGCTCCTGGAATTCCTGGTCCGCCAGGGACAGGGTTCGTCCAGTGAGTTCTATTGCCAGAGCTTGCTGGGGCGGTTGGACAGGTTCAACTCTCGGGGATCGGCGATCGGCGTCATGCCCACGCTCGATTTCGCCGCGGTCCGCCGATTCCTGCTGGGCCTGCTGGCCGAGTGCCCCACCGACCAGTGGCTGAGCACGGCCGCGCTGGTCGAACATCTGAAAAAGCACCATCGCTATTTTCTCATTCCCGCGAAACCACGGTTCAAGAACGAGTACGACGCCCGTTCCGGCCGCTACGGTAACTTCCACGAGAGCAAGAATTCCTACGGGTACGAGATCGACATCCACGAGAGCGATCCGGACGGCTTCGAGCGGGTTGAGGGCCGATATGTCGAGCGGTTCCTGGAGGATATTCCGCTGGTGCTCCGCTACGTGGACGTGGCGTACGAACGGAATCCCCCGATGCCCGTTTATCCATCGCTTGGCGGTTTGCGGGCCTTCCGCGTCAGCGATCGGCTGCGCCGCGCCCTCGAGGGGCGGATCGATGAACCGCGGGTCACCGTGTCTCCCAACTTCGAAGTCCATGTGATTGCGGAAGCATACCCGGCGGGCGTCCTGGCCCAGCTTGCACCGCTCTGCGAAATGGTGTCGGAGGGCACGTCCATCGTCCTGAAGCTGACCAAACAGAAGGTCGCGGCGGCCCGGGCCGCTTCTCCCAACCTGGACGCCACGAACGTGCTGCGGACACTGGTTGACGGCGAGTTGCCGGCGAACATCGCCCACGAACTCTCCGCCTGGTCGGCGCACGGTGAGAAATTCGTGCTGTACCCGAACTGCTCCGTGCTGGAAACGGACCACGACCTACCAGCGGCCGATCCGTTCACGGTCGAGCGCATTGCCTCGGGAATCCGCCTGGTCCGTTCCCCCGCCAAGCTGTTCGACGAACTGGAACGCCACGAGCTCATGCCGATAAGGATCAAGCACGGCGACCAGGCCTTCACGCCGATGCCCAGAAGCGCGCGGACCCGGTTTCCGAAAGTATCAGCCAGCCAGGCGAAGCCGCGTGAGCCCAAACCACGCGTGACACTGACCCGGATAACCCGGGTGCAACTGGTGTTTCCGAATCGCGAGTTGCTGGACGGGCTCCACGGACTGCTTCTGGAATGCCAGTGCCCGACCGAGATCGATCGCCCGAACCTGACCCTTACTTACTCCAAGCAATATGAGTCCGCGGTGGCCAATGCGCTCCGGCAATTG
>JAKAUH010000558.1:0-4635 GCA_021818605.1 Planctomycetota bacterium | reverse complement strand
TCGGCTTGAGATCGAGGACATTTCTTCCTGATGAAAAAGCGCGAGTCCGACAGCGCGTCCTGGGTACTCCCACGGGGTGTCTGACAGATAAAGGGATCTCCGTCAATGGAACACAACCGCCTGGACGTCTCGGGCAAGGAGCTGATCCTGGACGAGCCTGTCACCTGGGTCGATAAGTACGGCGTCGGTCCGCCCGCACCTGTCTCGGTCATCGATTCCGAGATTACCACCCTGACCGCCTCCGCCGACAAGGTTCTCAGGATCGACGGCCCCGTTCCGTACCTCCTCGACCTTGAGCCGCACTCGTACCATGACTCCGACATCGTCCGCAAACTCTGGTATCGCCACGTCGCCCTCGATTACCGGCACAGGCTGCCGGTGCTCACCGTGCTCATCCTGCTCCACAAGGGGGCCAACTCGCCGAACCTGACCGGCAACTACGAGCGGCACCTCCCCGACGGCTCGCGGACGAACTGGTACAATTACCGCGTGGTCCGGCTGTGGGAGGAGGATCCAGAGTCGTATCTCACTGGCGGTGTCAGCCTGCTGCCGCTGGCGCCGCTGACCAATGTGTCGGAAGCCAGCCTGCCCGACCTGATCGATCGGATGGCCGAGCGGATCAACCCGGAGCCGAAGCCGCGGGCGGAAAAGCTCTGGGCCGCGACGTATCTGCTGATGGGGGTGCGTTACCGGGCGACGCTGGCGACTCAGTTGCTGAAAGGGGTGTGGAACATGCGCGAATCGTCGACGTATCAGGCGATCATCAAGGAGGGTCTGAAGGAAGGTCGCCGCAAGGGCCGCCAGGAGGGCCGCCAGGAGGGCCGCCAGGAGGGCCGCCAGGAGGGCCGCCAGGAGGGCCGCCAGGAGGGCCTGCAGGAGGGCCGCCGTGTCGAGGTGCGGCGGGTCTTGCTCCGACAGGGGACCCGGCGATTCGGTACGCCCGATGCGACCGTGGTCGCCGCCATCGAGGCCATCGACGACGTCGAGCGACTCGAGTCGCTCACCGATCGGCTCGTCGACCCAGCAACCGGCGACTGGAACGACCTGCTCAGGGATTCCTGACGGGTCATCCGGCCAAACTCCGTGGTTGGGGGCAAGGAGCCCGAAGCACCGGCGGGGTCCGGAATTGGTGTCTCATCGCCCGGGTCCCGGCCGGCTCGATCATCCCGCCCGGCGGTCAGCCGCCTCCCCGGCGCCCGCTGATGCGCGGCCCGGACCCGAACCGCCGGGCGCCAGTGGAGGATAAGACCGCAAACCTGGCCTGACTCCCATGATCCCCATGGCCTTTTGCGACCGGCCCCCATGGCCTTCCGTGACCTGATGCTGGAGGCATCCTATCGCATCACGGACCTGACGGCGCCCATCATTGAAGGCCACGTGGCGATCTGCAAGGAGTTCACCGTCGGGCCCGGCGAGGCCGTCGAGCTGGGCGACATCCTCATCGCCAATCTCCGGAGGAGTAACTGACATGCGACGTGACAGGGTCGGGTGGGCAATGGCCACCGGCGCATGCCTCCACTGGTGGGCATTGCCCGCCCTGCTGCTCATCGCGACTGCGCGGGCCGGCGACGATCCCACCCCGCCGATGACCGTCACCGGCCGCGTGCTCGACCCGGCCGGCAAGCCTGTCCCCCATGCGGCCGTGACGGTTTTCGTGCGGTCGAAGTTGTCCGACCGGCCATTGCCCTTCTCGGTATTCGGCATGACGACCGCTTTCGAGCGGCGGTGCGACGGCTCGGGCCGATTTCGCATCGAGCTGGCGCGCACCTCGTCGGCTCGACACCACACGCTCACCATCACCGCGCTGGCGCCCGGCTACGGCATGAGTTGGGCCGAGCTCGACCCCGACGCTGAGTCGCCCACGGTCGACGTCGCCCTGCGGCCCGAGCAGATCATCCGCGGCCGGCTCTTCGACGTGAAGGGCCAGCCGGCGGGGGGCGTCCGGATCGCGGTCCGGATGGCGAGGTACGTCATCCGCAGGGAGATCGGGGACATCACCCGGCCCGATGCCTACGACCGTCCCTGGCTGGATTCGCCCGCCTGGCCCGCCTCGGCGATCAGCGACGACGGCGGACGCTTCACCGTCCGCGGGCTGGGCCGGGGCCCGAGCTACTCGCTCTCCACCGACGACCCGCGCTTCACCCCGTACCTCGGCTCGATCCGGACCGACGACGGCGCCGCGATCTCGGGACGCCTGTCCCGTTACGTCGGAGGGATCCGGGTCGAGCCCGGACCGGACCCGAAGCCGATCACGATCACCGTCCAGCCGGCCCGGAGCCTCACCGGTCGCGTGACCGACGCCGACACCGGCCAGCCCGTCCCCCATGCCCTGGTCTGTAGTCTCGGCATGCGGCGGTCCGAAGCCGATGGCGACGGGCGGTTCCGCATCGCGGCCCGGGCCGTCGGCCGCCTCAACAGGTTCATGATCCGCGCCGCCGCCCCCGAGGGCGCGCCGTACCTGGTCGCCGAGAAGGATGGCGAGTGGCCCAGGGGGGCCCTCGAGCAGTCGGTCGACCTGGCGCTGACCCGGGGCGTGGTCGTGCGGGGCAGGGTGATCGAGGAGGGCACGGGCCGGCCCGTCGCCGGAGCGATCGTGCGTGTCGCGCCGTACAGATCGCCCCAGCAGATCGCCGGGCGTTCGTGCGTTCCCGCAGTGACCGGCCCGGACGGCACCTATCGTGTCGCCGCGCCCCCCGGGCCGGGCTACCTGGTGGTGCAGGGCTCCGATGAGTACGTGCTCCGCGAGGTCGGCGGCGACGGCGACCCGTCCTTGATCGAGGCGGAGCCGGGCCACCGACGATTCTATGCGCATGCCTATCGCGCCGTCGACCTGAAGCCCGGGGAGCCCGATCAGGAGATCGACGTCACGCTGCGGCGGGGCACGACAATCCGCGGCCGGGTCGTCGGCCCGGACGGCCAGCCGGTGCCCTACGCCCGGGTCTTTAGCCGGATCATCCTGCGAACCAACCCCGTGGGCGGATGGCGGGACTTCGTCGTCGTCTTCGTCGGGCCAGCCGGTTTCGGCCGGGGTCAGGTGTACGACGGCCGCTTCACCTTGCACGGGCTTGATGCCAACGTCGAGGTCCCCGTCTTCTTCCTCTCGCCCGAACGAAAGCTCGGCGCCACCGTTCGGTTCTCGGGCCGGTCGGGATCGGGCGGGCCGGTCACCGTCCGACTCCAGCCGTGCGGGACGGTACGGGCCCGGCTGGTCGATCCCGAGGGCAAGCCGGTCAATCACTATCGCGCCGCGAGCGTGATGACGATGATCGTGACGCCCGGGTCGGTGCACCGGAGGAAGCCGGCGAAGGACGATCCGCTGTTCGCCGACGAGGGCTCATTGTACGAGCTCGACCCGCTGAACCACCCGACCGACGCCCAGTCCGACGCCCAGGGCCGCGTCACCTTCCCCGCGCTGATCCCGGGCGCGACCTATCGCGTCCTGGACCGCTCGGCGTTCTACGCTGGCGGAGAGCAGGAGATCCGTAAGGAATTCGTCGTGGAGCCTGGCCAGGAGCTCGAGCTGGGCGACATCCTCATCGCCCGGCCCCCGAGGAGGGAGTGAGCCGCTTCCATTTGCGGCCGCTGCGCCCGACCTGCTGAAGACCAGTCACGCAGGAAAATGCGCCGAGGACGCACGGGCCGGGTCACCCCAGGGAGCAATCCCCGGGGCGACCCGGCCCCGAGACCCATGCCTCCCTCGTCCCCGCATCTGCGGCTCATCCGGCCGCCGACAGGCGGATCCGCTGCATCACCCCGTCAAACCCGGCCGCCTCGCATCCGGGGCAAGAGAATCAACCGGGTGGTTCGAGGGGAAGCGGTCTCTGGAGCGGTTCCAGGGCGATCGGCTCACTCCAGATGATTTGACCGGCCTCCTCATCGGCCTGTGCCCCATCGTAATAATGGACACCGATCTTCACGGCCGGCTCATCGCGGCGGATGTACGCCTCGAACCGCGCCGCTCGCGCCGGAGCCAACCGCCGCAACGTCGCCCCGTTGCCACACCACCAGCCCAGTTTCCGGGACCAGACTCCGGCCCGCTCGACCTCCTTGAGATAAAGCGGACTGATCCAGCCCGGGAACGATGGCGGAAGGAAAGAATGGAGAGAATACCCGTGATAACGGATCGGACGATCGGAGCCGTTCACCAGGATCAGCTCAAGCCGCACGCCGCCGGTCGCCTCGGCGTGCCGACCGACGAGGATCAAGTCCACGCGGCCCTCCCAGGCGGATCCCGATGCCCGTGGATGCGGAGGAACGATCAGGAAGGCGGGGAGGGAATTGTCCGGATTGATCAGGGGGTGGAGGACCATCGTCGAGACCATCACGGCCACAGCGAGGCTGAAACGTTGCTCCCATGTCAATCGCCGGAGCCACCGCATCATCTCACTCCCGTCGGCCAACGAAAAGGTTCAGCAGCCTGCGAAGCGGGACCGCCAGAATGCCTCGTCACGCCCGGCCCTCGATCTCTCCAACCCCGATTTCCCAGCTCTTCCGGCTGAAGGGGTTCAGGTCGATGCAATCGATATCGATGCTGCGAATCAGGTCGTGCAGCAGGATCTCGACGCATCCGAGCGAGAACGCCTTGTCGAGCCGTTTCAAGATCTCGCCCGAAAAGATGACCATCCTCTTCTGACT
>JAKAUH010000917.1 GCA_021818605.1 Planctomycetota bacterium | reverse complement strand
CCTTGAAGCCGATCTTCTCGAACGCCTTGTTCCATTCGAGGATCCCCTCCTGGACATACGGCCGGAACTCATCGGGGACGTTGTCCTCGATGTACCAGACGATCTGCTTCTTCGGCGGCGAGAGCTTGGCGCCGGGCTTGGCCTTCTCGAGCCGCCAGCGATTGATCATCCGCTTCGTGTTGGTCTGGGGATCGGGATTGGCGAAGTCCTGGACCGAGTTGAGGAAGTGGCCGACCCGGTAGTCCGCCATGCGGGGCCGATAGCCCGGGTCCGGCGTCTTGCAGAGGCTGTAGTGGATGACCATGGTGATGCCGCGGGAATCGACCACGGCCGACGGCCCGCCGAACGAGTAGTAGCCGCCGCGCCCGCCGCCAAAGGTCGCCTCGACCTGGATCTCGACGTTATCGGGATAGGTGCGGATCTTGAACCATCGCGAGCGATTGCGGTCGAGGAAGCCCATGCCGAGCTGGGCGAAGTCGGTCAGGAAAATGTCGGCGAAGTCGACCACAAGGCCGCCGCCGCGGGGGCTGATGCTCAGAATCGGCAGCGACATCAGCACCGAGTCGGTGTAGTTCTGCTTGACGGCCTTCTCCAGCGGCGAGCCGGCAGGGGCCGTGAAGTGAATGTTCTTGCGGATGAGCTGGAGGTGGTCGCCCACCCGGCGGAACGTCAGCACCCACTCGTCGCCGAAGTTCAGCGGCTGCCCGGCGTTGGCCGACCCGCGCGCGATGGTGATCGGCGCCAGGATCGGGCGCTCGAGCAGCATCGGCTTGATCTCGGCGTAAAGGTGCTGGTCCTTCTCATGAAGCGGGATGAAGCCGTCGTATGACTTGGCGTTGCGCGTTAGCTCGTTGAAGTCCTGCATCGGCCGGCCGCCGCTGTGCGGCCCGATGGATCGCCCGCCGATGGACCGAACGACGATCGGCGGCGACTCGTCGGCCGCCTCCTGCGCGCTCACCCGAACGAACGCGCCGCCGGCCGAAAGCATCCCGCCGAGCGCCAGGATTAGCACTCGCTTACTCATTGCTGTCTCTCCCAGGGGAACAAGGCTCGAATCGCCTCGACACCGTCGCCCTGACCGTGCTCGCGAACGCTTGCGTGCTCTTAATGATGGGGGCGTCGCCGGCCTTGCGGCCTGCCCAGGCCACGCAGACCATGGAATCAGGATACACTCTCGCTCGGACGTTCGTAAATGTCCGAGTCAATTCGCTGAGATCGCCGAGGTCGAGACCGGGAGGGTTGTCCCGAGGAGGCACGCCGTGGGAATTCGACAGACTCTGACGGAATTGACGGTCGGGACCGGAGGGGCGTGGGCCGTCGCGATCGTGCTGGCGAGCTGCGGCGCGGGGTGCGGACGGAACGAGCCCGAGCCGACGCGCGGCGGCCCGGCGCGGGCGACGATTACGATCCGGAGTGGGGCGTTCGAGGAGGGCGGGGCGATCCCGAGCGAGTTCACCTGCGACGGGGCCGACCGCTCGCCGCCGCTGGAGTGGTCGGGCGTGCCCGAATCAGCCCGGGAGCTGGCTCTCCTGGTCGACGACCCCGACGCCCCGGGCGGGACCTTCACGCACTGGGTGGTCGCCGGCCTGGCGCCGGGCGTGAAGGGCCTCAAGCCGGGCGTGCCCGCCCAGGAAAACCTGCCGACGGGCTCGTTGATCGGAGCGGAGGAAGCAGCCACTGCAAAACCGGCTCGCCAGGGGAAGAACGACTTCGGCAAGGCCGGCTACGGCGGCCCATGCCCGCCCAGCGGCACGCACCGTTACCGCTTCCGCCTCTTCGCGATTGATACGACGATCCCGGTGGGCGAACGAACCATGACCCGCGCCGACGTCGTGAAGGCCATCGAGGGACACATCGTCGCCGAAGGCACGCTCGCCGGCACCTACACGCGTTCCAGATGATCGGCCGGTTCGATCGGGAAGGCTCCGTCCTCCCTCGGGGACCGCGAACCGTGAACCGTGACCTGACCCCATCGGCCTCGATTCGCCTGGTCAATCCGGGCGTTTGCGGGTAGAACACCCCGCGTCCCTGCGGCCGGTCGGGCGATCTCGGGCGATTGAGGAGGACGCGGCGCGATGGCAACTTGGAGGCAATGGGCCGCGCTCGGCGTCCTGGCCTGGGCGGCGACGGCCATTGCACCGGAGGCCCGGGCGTCGGCCGACGTCCGGATCGATCGGGACTTCATCGCCGGAATCATCGAGAAGCTGCCGCCGGTCGCGTTCGACCGGCCGGGCCAGTATCGCGGCTTCGTCCACCACTTCCACCTGTTCGGCATCGAGGCAAAGGCGCGGCAGCTCGTGGTCGGCTGCCGGATCGACGGCGAATTCCGCGCGCCGGTCAACGGCCCGCTCACCGACCGGATCGCGCGGAGCCCGCGGACGCCGGAGGGCTGGCGCAGGTTCGGCTTCGACGTCCGGGCGCGGGTCAACGTCGAGCCGGGGAACGGCGCGCCGCGGTTCCAGATCACGATCGACGAGGTCAAACGCCGCGACCTCGACGGCGCGACGGGGCTCGTCGCCAAGGCGCTCGGACAGCTCTTCGACGAGCTGATCACCCAGTTTGCCAACGGCCGGGCCACGCAACTGAGCGAACGGCTCAACGCCGAGATTTCCCGCCGGATCGCGCTGTTCCGGGAGTATGGCGTCTTCTGCGGCATCGAGTACTCGGTGTCCGAGCTGGTGCTCCACTTCGACCTGACCCGGCTTCGCTCCGAGGGGATCGCGGGCTACGTTTTCGCGACCGAGCGGCCGGGAACCGTGCCCTTCTACCGATGGGTCCATCCGGCCGACCGATCACACTACTACACGATCCGGCCCAATGCGCCCGACCGCCCGCGAGCCGTCAGCGAGGGGATCGCGTGCTTCGTGATGGACCATCGCGTCACGGACGCAGTGCCGCTGTACCGTTGCTCTAACGGATACGACAACCTCTATACCTGGGCGCTCGACGGCGAGCGTGCCGCGCGGCTGGGCTACCGGCTCCGCGGGGCCGCTTGCTTCGTGTTTCGCGACCCGATTCCGGGCACGGTGCCGCTCTACCGATTCTTCGACCCGAGGCGGCGTCAGCACTTCTACACCCTCCACCCCCACGGCGAGTTCATCAAGTAAGACTCGCCGTGAACCGGACCGAACCCCGCCGGTCCCACTTCATCGCGGCTCCGGAACGGGCCGGCGATCGAGGCGACGATAGCCCTCGACCAGCTCGGTGATCTCGATCAACTGGTCGGCCGGGACGTCGTGAAACACCTGGGTGGTGCCACTCGCCGGCCAGTGGACCTCAAGCGTCGCGACCCGATCGGCGCGGGCCAGGCCGAGAGTCTGCTCGAGCGCGTTTCCCCCGAAGCTGCTGCCCGAGGTGACGACGCGATGCACGGCCATCGGGTGAGGACCGGCCGTCACGGCCTTGATCCGCGCCCCGATCGCCGCGCGGTTGGTCTTCTTGCCCACGAGCTTGACGCCCAGCCAGTGGTTCCCCTGGCCGGGGTTCTGAAACAGCAGATTATGATACCTGTCGCCGTTGACCCCACCGCCCATCTCGACGAACAGATCGACGTCGCCGTCGCGGTCCCAGTCGCCGCAGGCCACGCCGTGCCCCTTCTGGAGGTGGCCAGTGCGCGACGACGACGAGATGTCGGCGAACCGCTTCCCCTCGACGTTGCGAAGCATCCGGTTGGGGACGAGGAAGCCGTAGTTGAGCGCCCCGGTCGCCAGGTAAAGGTCGAGAAAGCCGTCGTTGTCGAAGTCGGCGAAGTTCGACCCCATGCTGGCGAAGAACGGCTCGAGGCCAACGTCCGTGGTGACGTCCTGGAACCTGCGCCCCTGGAGGTTGCGATAGAGCCGATTGCCGGGGGCCTCGACCGGCATGCCGAGCATCCCCTTGACAACCTCGTCGACCGGCCGGTCGTAGGCCACGGTGAAGATGTCGAGCCAGCCGTCGTTGTCGTAGTCGAAGGTCCAGCAGGAGAAGGCGCCGCGAGGGCCGTCGATTCCCTTGCTGGTCGTGACCTCGAAGAAGTGGCCGTCGTGCTCGTTGTGGTACAGCCGGGCGTCATCGGCGAAGTTGCTGACGAACAGGTCGGGGAAGCCGTCGTTATCGTAGTCGAGCCACGAGCAGCCCTTGGCGAACCGCTCGGGGTCGCCCTGGACGCCGGCGCGAGTCCCGACCTCCTCGAAGGTGCCGTCGCCCTTGTTGTGATAGAGCCGGTTGCGCTGGCGCTCGCAGGCGACGAAGAGGTCGATGTGACCGTCGTTGTCGTAGTCGGCCCAGGCCGCGGCGTTGGAATTGACCGGGTCGAGCAGTCCGGCGGCCTTCGTGACGTCCTCGAAGCGGCCACCTCGGTTGCGCAGGAGGCTCGGCCGCATCGCCCAGTTGTGCCAGGCGCCGCGGGGGACGAAGACATCCAGCAGGCCGTCGTTGTCGTGGTCGGCCTGGTAGCAGACGAGGCCACCGAGCTGGCCGGCAAGGCCGGCCTCCTTCGTCCGGTCGACAAATCTGCCATCCCCCCTGTTGCGGTAGAACGCCATGTTCTCGCAGGGGTCGTGGCAGGTGAGGAAGACGTCGAGCAGCCCGTCATTGTCAAAGTCGTCCATGATGGCCCCGCCCGACTGATTCATCCGGCCGCCCAGGCCCGCCGGGATGCTGATCTCGCGAAACGCGCCGATGTCGAACTCGGAGTGGAAAAACCGCGAGAGATCCAGCACGAAGCGGGGATCGACCGAGTCGGGATACTCGCCGAGCGTCATGTGCGCGAGGTTGAGCAGCCAGCGGACCTCGAGATTGTCGGGGAATTCGTTGAGGTACTCGGTGAAGTGGCGGATCGCCAGGCGGGAACCGGTCGGATTCGTGTGGACGGCCGAGCGGGCGATCGGCAGCAGGCAAGCGCTATCCCCCTGGCATGCCAGGCAGTTGTCGTTCTCGCCCTGGCGCAGGCCCATCACACCCTGAAGGTAGATGACCGTCCCCAGCGCCGACCGGGCCAGTTCCAGGTCGCTCTCGACGAGGGTGCGGAGCTCGCTCAGGACCTGGTAGGCCTTCTCGGCTTCCCCCTCGTAGCTCAGCAGATTGGCCTTGAGGAACAGCGCGGAGAACTGACCGTTGCGGTCAAGCGAGGCATCGGCAAGCTGACGATCGACGATCTTGACGCCACGGTAGCCGGCGTGCTCCCACCGCCGCGCAATGTCCTGGAGCGGGGCGTCGGGCTTCCAAGGATCGACGGCGAACAGGACAGCGCGAAACCCGCTGGGATCCAGTGGCAGGGCATGCGGGCGATAGCGCACGCCGTCGACGAACGGACCCGCGGCGGCCGCGGAGTCCGTGCCGGCCTCGAGCCCAGGCGGGAGGGAGTCGGGCGCAACGTCGCTGCCGGCGATCACGGCCGCCGGCGGACCGGGCCGGACGGCCGGCCGCAGGAGGAACCAGCCGGCTCCCGCCGCCGCGAGGGCAAGGAGGGCCGCGGCCAGACTCACGAGGTGCAACTTCATGGGATGCCTCATCCGGCAACAGCCGCGGAACAGACGCGGCCGCGATAACCTGGGTATCGGGTGGCGGAATCGTGGCTAGTTGAGGGCCTCGACGCGGCTCCGAAGCCGCTCGAGGATCGGCCGGCTGACCGGGTCCCGGCTGAGGTCGTAGATCTCGCCCGGGTCCTCCCGATCATTGTACAGTTCCTCAGTGCCATTCTTCCGGTTCCGGATGTAAACAAAGTCTCCCTCGGCGACCGACACCAGCGGGCCGCGCCGGGCCGGCGACCGGCCGCGGTTGGGGTCGAATGGGTTGGGGGCCGGCAGCTCGGCGATCGCCGCACTGACGGACGAGCCCCCGCGGTCCGTACTCGCCGGCTCGCTCCGCCAAAGGGCTGCCAGCGAGTGCCCGGGCAGCCGCGAGCCCTCAGACTGGCCGGTCAGGTCGAGAATCGTCGCCGCCAGGTCGCGCAGGCTGACCGTCTCGCCGATCACCCGCGCCTTGCGCTGACCGACCGGGGGCAAGATCAGCAGCGGCACCCGGATCTCCTGGTCGTACAGGCTCTCGCCGTGATCGTAAAGGGCGTGGTCGCCCAGCCCCTCGCCGTGATCGGCGGTGACGATCAGCCAGGTGTGGTCGAGCGCCTTGCGCCGCTGCAGCTCGCGGACCAGCTCGCCGAGACACTGGTCGATGTAGGCGATGCAGTTGTCGTACGAGTCCCGTGCCAGGTCGCGAAACACGGGGGTCACCTGCATCTTGTCGATCGAATCCCAGTATTCGGCCAGGAAGATGAAGTCAATCGCCCGCCTGGGCTTCAGCCCGAAGCGGTACGCGCCTCGCTGCGGCAGGACATAGGGCGAGTGGGCGTCATAGTAGTTGATGAAGGCGAAGAAGGGCCGGCCCGGCTGCTGACGCCCGTTCAGCCAGTTGAGAAAGCCATTGTTGAGCAGTGACGCATCCTTGCGTACCTGCTGGAGCGTATACGGGACCATCCAGTTATCGTGTAGCGGCCGGAGCGGGCCGACATCGAACGTCCGGCCGAGCAGCAGTCCCAGGTTGGTGAGCATCCCCAGGGCATGGTCGAAGAGCCAGGCCGTCCGGAGCGGAGGAAGACTGAC
>JAKAUH010000208.1 GCA_021818605.1 Planctomycetota bacterium | reverse complement strand
ATCACTCCGCCGGATCAACCCGCTTCGATGGGTCCGCCAGGCCCGCTCAAGACCCTGCTGCGAGAGCTCGACCTGCCCGACTTCACCGAGCTGAAGGATCCGCACAGGCGGCCGAAGGGCCACGGCCGACAGGTCCCTGGCGAGATCCCGATCCCCGGTTTCACCTGCCCCAGCGATCCCGACGCGACCAGCGGCCGGCTGCCCGCGCCGATCAGCTTCCGAGCGGCCACGGGCGATTCCCCGCTCGGCGACAACGGCCCGTTTGCTCCGGGTCGGACCTGGAGCCTCGCCGCGATCGATCAACGCGACGGCATCGCCTACACGGCGGCGTTCAGCGAGCGACTTGTCGGCGCCGGCGAGGAGGCCCCCGAGACCTTGCGGAGCTACCGGATCGCCGCGGGTCCGTTGACCGGCTCCGGCTGTCCGGCCGCGTCCGGACCGTCCGGACTTCGCAACGACGCCGGAGCGTCCTGGGTCGCGGGCGACTACCGCTCGACCCTGTACAACCATACCCTGACCCCGAACGCCCGCCCGTCCTGCATCGCCGACGACGGCCGGACCGCCTTCATGGGCGCCTCCAGCGGCCACGTCCGCGGCGTCAACATGCTCCGACTCGACGGCTCGGTCACCCTCGTCGTCCCCACCATCGCGCCGAAGATCTGGCGCGAGTACGCCGCGGTCTCGCCGCCGGTGCCGTCCGCATCCCCCTGAACTCGCCGACCGTCCCCAGAACCCGGCCCTGCCGTCGGCGGCGGCCGACACCAGGAGCCGCCCATGCGCGAGCCGGTCCTTTTCTTCGATTTCGGAAACGTCGTGGGCTTCTTTGACTACCTCCGCGCCTGCGAGCGCCTGGCCGTCGGCGCGGGGATATCGGCGGTCCAGCTTCGCGACGATCTCGTCGCCCGCGGGTTCGCCAACCTGCTCGCCGAGTTCGAGAGCGGCCGGATCCTGCCCGAGGCGTTCTCCGTCCGCCTGATGGAGATGTCGTCACTCAGCCTGGATTATCCGTCGTTTGCTGAAGCCTGGCAGGATATCTTCTGGCCCAACGAGCCCGTCGCCGATCTGATCGCATCCCTGAAGGCTCAGGACTACCGACTCTACCTCGGCTCGAATACCAACCTCCTGCACGCGAGCTTCTACCGCCGCCAGTTCGCGCGAACACTCGACCTGTTCGATGGATTCGTCCTGTCGTACGAGGTGGGTCACCTCAAGCCGGCCCGCGAGTTCTTCGAGGCGTGCGTGGCGGTTGCCGGAACCCCGGCGCGATCGTGCATCTTCATCGACGACGTTGCCGAGAACGTCGAGGGCGCCCGAAACGCCGGGCTCACGGCGATCCAGTATCTCGACACCCCGAGCCTCCTCACCGAGCTGGCTGGGGTTGGAGTGAAAGTACCTCCGGCACCCTAATGCGGACGGCCGAGGCCTTGATTTCAGCCCGAGCAATGATATCGCGGCTCGCCTCGCGTAGCTATAATTAACAATGATCCGCGTGAGAGCGAAAAACCCGACGGATTCCGGCGTTTCCCAGGGCAAACGCCTTGCGACGTTTCTGCTTTTCCGCTGGATTTCTCGCTCAGCCGCGGATCGTTGATAACGAACTCCCGTGTCTGGTACGATGCCTCGACCTGAGTCTCTCCCGAAATCGAGCCCATCGGGACATCAACGCCCATTGCCACGCCGCCGATCCCCGATTTCCCGGCCACCCGTTGCCTGCACCCGCGAAGCCGAGGCTCCGATGGATCCTCCGCCGACCCGATTCAGCCCAGGCTCACGCGCCCGGCCTCCTTGCCGACCCGGACAGGGACTCATGGAACTTCCGATCGCCGTCGAGCGCCACCCACCCTGCTTTGAGCTGAGCAGCCCGGATCACGCAGTTTGACTTCTGAATTCTAGAGGCCAGACTCCTACTGACTCAGTTCCCGCGCGTCGCGCCGCCCCGGATTCGCCGCGCACCCTCCTTGAGCCACACCTCTCTGGAATTCTTCTCGACCGGGGCTTGACGAACGGAGTCTCGGCGTTTAAAGATTGACTGTATGCATGTAGCCAACCACTCAGGCCGCCTGTTGAGGGCGACTGGGGTCCGAGCAAGTGGGCCGGACGAGAGCCAGGGATGGGAGGAGTGGGGGTTGGTGAGGGGCTGAACCAACGTTCCGGAAGATCACGGGTCGGATTGGCGGGCACGCGGCCGGGTAGACCGGGCGGGCGCGCCGAGCCGGGCTGGAGGTTGGGAGGCCAGCGGGGTCAAGGTTGGGACGCGAGGACGTGAGGTTGGCCTCGGTCGTCAGTCAGATCAGATCGAGTGAGCCATCCGATCGGATGAGCTGATCTCGATGGGAGCGAATCGCGTGGCGTGGCGGCGCGGTGGCATCCGCCGCTGATAAGTCTTGAGTCACCTTGAGGGTGTGGTAGCGACGGCTGGGGACGGGGGCGCCGGGAAAATGGCGACTCGACCTGAAGGTCGTTACCGAGCTAACCGGGGAGTCTGTCGATGGGTAGCTTCAGGTCGAAGGGTCGGAATCAGGGACTCAATCGGCGGCGCGGCAAGACGGGTCTGGAGCGCCAGAGCCTCCCGCGGCTGGAGTGGCTTGAGGATCGTCGTCTGCTTAGCGGCAGCAATGGCGGCGCTCTGACGCCCCTCTGGACGCCGACATCCTCCAATCTTCTCGACGCCCAGAACGGCCCGATGGCCAACCTGGGTGTCCAGCTCGTCGACGTCTACGCGGCCTACGCCAAGGACGGATCCACGGCCAGCCTCGCGGCGGATTTCCCGCTGATCGAGTTCCAGAATGGGATGGTGGGGGTCCAGCTCAAGAGCCTTGGCGGCGATTTCAGCCAGTACCAGACGCAGCTCACTGACGCCGGGATGCAGATCACGACGTCGAGCGCCTATTACGGGCTGGTCGACGGTTATGCCCCGGTCAACGACCTGCCCGCGATCGCCGAGCTTGCCCAGACGCAGAGCGGCTCCGCACAGATGAAGCCGGTTCTCTCGAGCGAATACCAGGGCATTGCCTACAATGAGGCTGAGACCTCACTTTTCGCGGACGTGGCCCGGACCAAGTTCGGCGTGGATGGCACCGGGGTGACCATTGGCGTGCTATCTGACAGCGTCAGCCAGTACCAGGGCGGCCTTGCCGATTCCTACAAGACCGGCGACCTGAACCCCAATAATCCAGTCAACGTGATCGCCGATGGCCCCGCCGGCTCGACCGACGAGGGCCGCGCGATGCTGGAGAACATCCACGACATCGCCCCGGGCGCCAACCTGGCCTTCGCCACGGCCACGCCCAATGAGTTGGCCTACGCCAACGATATCAAGGCCCTGGCGAATCAGGCCCATGCCAGCATCATCGCCGACGACGTCATCTACTCCGACGAGCCGATGTTCCAGAATGGTATCGTCGCCCAGGCGGTGAACACGGTCACCGCACAGGGGGTGA
Organism: Planctomycetota bacterium; assembly: GCA_021818605.1. Lineage (GTDB taxonomy): Bacteria > Planctomycetota > Planctomycetia > Isosphaerales > Isosphaeraceae > JAKAUH01. The sequence continues at coordinate 3,152 of JAKAUH010000208.1, read as the reverse complement.
CCTACTTCGGAGCCGCGGGCAACCAGGCCAACGACGGCTATCTTTCGACGTTCCGCCCCGTCAACGCGACCGTGCAAGGCCTCGGCAGCGGCACGTACATGAACTTCAACCCCAACGGGGGCACCAACGTCGAGCTGCCAATCACCACCGACGGCGCCAATGCCGAGCTCTCCTTTCAGTACGATCAGCCGTACCAGGTCCAGGAGCCGGCCGGCTCGCCGGGCGTGGTCTCGTCGAACGTCAATATCTACGTTCTGGACAGCTCGGGCAACGTTGTGGTCGGGGCCTCGGCGAATCAGAACAATGTCGCAGTGCAACAGCCCTGGCAGGATGTCGTCATCCCCAACGCCGGCAGCTACGAGGTGGTGATCCAGGTGATGTCGGGCCCGAACCCCGGGCATGTCGAATTCGTGAATATGAACGAGAACGTCAACCTGGTCGTGAACCCGCAATACGGTTCCGCTGGCGGAACGTATTATCCCACCTCGTTCGGCCACCACACTGACGTCAACACCATCGGCATTGGTGCCACGCCGTGGTGGGCGCCCGCGCCCTATCTGAACCAGCAGCCTCTGGCGAGCGAGCCATTCAGCTCCTATGGCCCCGGCCTGTATGACCTGACCTCCGCCGGCGTCCCGAAGACTCCGGTGCTCTCGCTCAACCCGACGGTGACCGCGCCGGACGGCGGCAACACGTCCTTTTTCTCACCCGGCCAGACCATCGACACCTCGAACCCTCCGTTCCCTGGTGAACCGGCGACGACGACCAACCTGGCGCAGCCCAATCTGCCGACCTTCTTCGGTACATCGTCCGCCACCCCGAACGCCGCCGCGGTCGCGGCGCTGATGGAGCAACTGGTTCCTAACCTCACGCCCACCGACGTCCGGGCTGCCCTCATCGCATCGGCGGCGAACCAGCCGATGAATGGCGCTACCCCAGGCACCTGGGCGGCCGACGGCGGCTACGGCCTGATCAACGCCATCGACGCCCTCAACGCGGTGAGCAATCTCAGCGTCGCCGCGACGACGCCGTCCCAGGGCGCCACCGTCACGACAGCACCGACGAGTATTCAGGTCACCTTCAACAAGGCCGTGAACGCCAGCACCCTCTCGGCCTCTGACCTGAGCTTCTCCTCGACACCGTCGGGCGTGAGCGTCGCAGTGGGCGCCCCGTTCGCCGTCACCACCAACGGCGTCGCCTCGACCTCGGTCTTCAACTTCCCCATCACGTTCGTCCGCACGCCCGGCTCCCTGGCCAATGGAGCTTATACCTTCTCGGTCCAGGACCCCAGCGGCGGCACGCCTGTCGTCTCGGTCGATGGCAAGCAGCTCATCGCCTCCGGGCCGATCAAGTTCACCCTCGCCGACACCACGGCCCCGGTGATCACCAATACCAGCATCAACGGCCGCGTCATCGCGATTCAGTTCAGCAAGCCGATCGACCCAAGCACCGTCACGCTCTCCAATTTCATGGTGCTGCGGCAGAACGGAGCAGCGACCTGGCCGCCCACCCCGGGCACCCTGTCCAACTACTTCAACCTGAGCAACGACCCGCGGGCCGCGATCAGCTATAACGCGTCCACCGACACGGTGACCCTGGACTTCAGTGCCCTGCCGCAGACCGAGATGCCCTCGGACAGCTACGCGATCGTCGTGCAGACGGCGCTGGCCAACGGTGGCGGCGTGACCGACATCGTCGGCAACCCGCTCGATGGCTATTACACCGGCAGCTTCCCCACCACCGCCCTGAACGGCGGGCCCTCCGACTTTATCCAGAACCTGGGCTACGAAGCGCTTCAGGCTCCGACGATCACCACGTTCACGATGTCGCCGACGAGCGACACCGGAATCGCGAGCGACCAGAATACCAACAATACTCAGCCGCAGTTCATCGGCCAGGTCTACGACCCGTTCCCTGGCTCGATCGCTGGCGATCAGGTCTACGTTCAGTTCAGCGGCGACAACGGCGGGACTACCAACCTCGCGGTTGGCGGCGGCGGTCGCGGCTACACCGGGACCTACGACGTCTCGGCCACGACCAACGCGTCGGGTGCGTTCACGGTTACGGCTCCTGTCCTCCCCGAGGGGTTCCAGACGGCTGTCGCCGTCGCGGTCGGCCAGGCCGACCTGCCCCCGCTCCCTGGATATGCCGGTTCGGCCGGCGACGCCTTCCGGATCGACAAGACCTCGCCCCAGATCACCAGCGCGTCGTTCACACAGGGCGGGACCCCGCTGCCGCTGCCCAATGGTCCCCAGCCCAATAGCACCAACATCTCGAGCCTGAGCACCCTGTCGCTCACCGTGGTCGACCCGGTCAACCCGCAGAGCGCGCCGTTTGGCACTCCCAGCGCCGTCCAGTTTGATGCCCTCAATCCCACGACGGCGTCGAACGTCAGCAACTACTCGCTGGTCAACGTCACGACCAACACCGACGAGTCGCAGTATGTCGACACCGCGACCTTCGTCCCCACCTCGCCGACGATCAACACCGCCGGCTACATCACGGCCTTCAACGGCTACATCAACCTGACCTTCAAGCCCGGCCTGCCGACCGGCACCTACGAGTTCGTGGCCCACACTCACGAGCTCCAGTACCCCGGCCTGACGGACGCCGCCGGCAACTACCTCAACGACACCTCGGTCACTGGTGAAGGTACCAAGGACTTCATCCTCAACTTCGCTGTCCAGACGACGCCGACCTACATCACCAGCATGGCGATGGAGAGCACCTATTCCACCAATGGCTCGACGGTCGTGGGCGGGGCCCAGTCCTACTACGAGCTGCCCCCAGCCTCCGGCACCAACACCCGCGACAACGTTTCGGCGCCCCCGACCACGTTCGTGATCGATCTGTCCAACCCGATCCCGTACGCCAACTACACGCCGGACGTGCTGCTCGTCCGCTCGGCCAACTCGCCGAGCTCGGCCTCCGACGGCGACTTCGGCACTCTCGGTCAGGGGGGCCTGGGCGCCACTGGCACCGGGTTCACCGTGGTCTCCGGCACGACCGTCAGCCTGTACAATTATAACGTGACGACCGGCACCTCGACCCAGGTCCAGTCCGGCGGATCGGGCAATCGCCTGGTTCTCACCATCCAACCTGGCACGACCCTGCCCGCCGACGTCTATCGCCTCTACGTCCCGAACCAGGTC
>JAKAUH010000584.1 GCA_021818605.1 Planctomycetota bacterium | reverse complement strand
GCCCGCCGCAACCGGGTAGGCGCCGCGAAACGTTCGAGCGCCACACCTTTGCATGAGGTCCAGCGCACGCAAGAGGGGACCGGCTCCCGGCCACCTGGCTCCGCGTCGAAGCGAAGGAAAAAGGGACCGGCTCCCGGCCACCTGGCTCCGCGTCGAAGCGAAGGAAAAAGGGACCGGCTCCCGGCCACCTGGCTCCGCGTCGAAGGCGCATCCGGCTCGTCGCGTTGCAGATTCGCTGTCCCTCTCACGATCCGTCGGCCTTCGGTGACACGCTCGGAGGTTCGATGCCCTCAGCGTGGTTCCGGCTTCCGGCCTCCAACGCGGCTCCCCCTTCGCTCCACGGGGTCCGGGAGGGCCCGTTCCCCCGCTTCCTCGCTACTATGAGGTGCTGCGACTCCCTGACGCCCATCTCGCCGCACTTCGTTTCCTTCGCTTGGCGATACCATCGTTGCGCCCCTCGTTCGTCCCCGACGGCCCGGGACACGGGGCCGCGGATCAACCGGGAGTTGGTGAGCCGGGTCTCCGGCCGGCCTTTCGATGGAGGCGGCAGGGTCTCCCAAGTTCCCGGGGACCCCTCGTGACCATTCGCCATGTTCTTCGACCCCGGCGGGACCAGGCAGGCAGCCTGAGTGGACCAGGAGTGAGTTGCCTGGCGCGGCCCCCGCATCAGACAACGACGAGAGCTCCCTACGAGTGATGATTTCGGGGCTCAATCGCACAGCGTTTGATCTCGCTGTCTACGCTTCGCAGGGTGGGTCGCCCCACCACCACGCAAGACTCGCTTTCGGCTGCTGGCCCGGCTCTACCGGACGGGATTGGTTACCCGCAGGGTTCCGATGAAAGGTTTCACGTTTGGGCGATCCTCCTCTCCCGAGCTTCTTGGCGCAATGCCTGTCCTCTGTCGCCTTGCTCACGAGGACAACCTCCCCGACGAGTGGAAGGAATACACGGAGCTCAACGCCAAGGAGGCGCCCCAGTGCCCGGTCGTCACCGAGAAGAAGGACGCGGTCGAGGGCGCGGACTGCGAGAAGAAGAAGGGCTGAGGCATCGGACCAACCCGACTCGACTCGACTCGACTCGACTCGACTCGACCGTTCCCGGGCAGCCCGGGCAAAGGCATTACAGGAACCCCGGCGCCGTGCCGGGGTTCTTCTTTTGGCCGCGGCGAACCAGCGATCGAGGGAGCGGCCTCCGTTCCGCCCCTCGCGCTGGACTTGACCCCAGTATCACTTCCCGGCTGTCTCCACCGGCACGACCGGCACCTGGAGCAGCATCTCGGGCGAACTGCCGGCGGTCCCCATGTAGTACACGGGGAACTTGCCGTCCCACTTCTCGGTCCGTTTGGCGTCCAGCTCGATCTGCTTGAGCCGCAGGTAGGTCGCCATGTCCTCCTTGGCCTTCATGATCTCGTAAGCCTTGGCGTCGGCGACCGCCCGAATGCCGTCGGCCTCGGCCTTCTTCTCGGCCAGGATGGCCTGCGCCTTGCCGTCGGCCTCGAGCAACACGCGCTTGTTCTCCTGCTCCTGGGCCTGCGTCTTCGCGACGGCGATACTCGTTTCCTGCTCGGCGTTGAACACCTTGACCAGCATGTCCTGGATGGCCCTGTCCTTGTAGACGAAGCCGCCCGTGATGCCGAGGTTCGTGATCGTGATTCCGCGCTCCTCGAAGAACGTCGTGACGTCCTGCACCACGCGCTTCAAATGCGGGGTGGCGTTCTTGCGCAGCTCGTCCATCGGCAGGTCGGTGACCTCGAGGCCGAAGACCGCCTGAATCTTGGCCCGCACCTCGGTGTCCATCACCGTCTGGAGCGAGCCCGACGGATAGTTGTGCAGGAACTTCACTGCGTTGTCCCGCGAGGCGATCCGCGCGGTGCACGTCCAGCCGGTGCTGAATTCCACCTGGTCGGACGTCATGACCCAGATGGCCTCGTTGCGGTTGCTCGTGCCCGTGTTGGGGTCGGCCGTCCACTCGCGAGTGACGGGGCTCTTGTCGACCTTGATCAATTTGGCCGCGTCCCGCCACTCGCCATTCCAGCCGGTGGTCTCGTAGCCGAGCGGGATCCACTGCTGGGGGATCCGGATCTGCTTCGTCGCCACCAGATTGGCGCGGAGGAATTCCTCGTTGTTGGTCGAGGACTGCTTGCGCGTGTCACCGGTGAACGGGATCAAAAAGCCCTCCTCATTCGTCCCGATCGTCTCGAGCTTCACGGGTTCGAACGGCTGGCGCATGCAGCCGGGCAAGACGAGGAGCACGAGCGACGCGGCGAGGAACTTGTCGACGTCGGCGACGCGGTCGGCGCGGCGAAACAGCGAGTGCACGCCACGGAGCGCCAGGACGAACCCGACGACCGCCCACAGGCCGAAGGCGACGGCCGATCTCGACTGCGCGTCCCACTGATGCTCGCGGACCTGCCGCGCCACGTCGTCGTTGTTCTCGAACTGGCGCTGGAACAGGTCGCGCTTCTGCTCGACGAGGGGCCCCTGGGCGGCACGGGAGAAGTAGGCATGGATCCCGAAGCCGGAGACCAGCCACAACACAATCGCACCACGATACAGGGTCTTCACGGACGCTTCCCAGCTTTCTCTCTGGCGACGCCCGCGCAGCCGCCGGTGCCGCCGCCTTTCGACGGTCCGACATCGCTCGCGCAGTGAATCCCGAGCCGACGCGGCTCGCGCGGGTCCTTCGCGGCCGAACCTGGCCGCCCGCTCGGTCCGGCCGGCTGATGCCGCCCGGCTGCGGGCCCGGTCCCTCGGTCGCTGGGGAGTATTCGCGCCCCTCGATTTCTTCTTCTTCGAAATCGCCCCGGTCCCGCGCCGATTTTGCGATGATCGCCATGTGTGTCGGTCGGATATCGGGCTCCGCGAATTACCGCGACCGCGACCGCCGATGGCCTTTCCTCTGGATTACGGCGGCGTTCTTGGATGCAAGGAGTTAAACGTGCGTGGTGGAGTCGCCCGGCAGGCACCGATGAGCGCCAGGATGTTCGAGGGGCAGACCGGTTGAGGTGAGGCCGGGGATCAGCCAGTGCTCGACGATCGTCGTGCCGTGGTGGTCTCGATCAGGGCATCCTTGATGGCTCGGGCCTGCTCGGTCGTGTGCCAGGGGAATTGAACGGCCGCCCTAACTCCAAGCAACACAACGAGTTCTGTTTGGCGGCCTTCCGCAGCGGATCTCATTGTCCTGCATCGACTTACGGAGGCTGTTCAATTCGCCCGGGACACCACCGGAAGCGCGTCATGAGCGGCAGTCATCCTTGAGACAAAGGGTCGCCGCCACCGGTCGATCGTTCGGGGTCGGCGGCCGACCGAGAGCCCAGCCAGACTTGGCCCGCCGCCCGATCCTCACACATCATGCCAGGATCGCCGGCCGTTTGAACACCGGGGAGGGCCGAGATCAATCGGTCGAGGGGGTGTTCAGGATCCTTCCCGCCAATCGGCAGGGAACTTCCGATCGATCTCATCCGGATTTCCTGCTCCCTCCGGCTCATCTGGCCCACCGGCGTCCCGTCGGGCCGGGATCGGGCCGCCCGTTCATGCCCGGGCCGGAGTCAGGCCTTTCCGCCCGGATTCCGCGTGATTGGCCCGATTCGTGCAAGGGATGGGCCGGATTCGGAATTGAGAAGACCTCTGCGGAGTCGGCGAACATGCCCAGGCCGTTGGAAGAACAGGTGGTGGTGCTGACCGGTGCATCGTCGGGGATCGGCCGCGAGGCAGCCGTGATGTTCGGTCAGCGGGGGGCGTCGGTCGTGCTGGCCGCGCGCGAAGCCGAGGCGCTCGAGGAGGTTGCTCGCGAGGTCGAGCTGGCCGGCGGAAAGGCCCTGGCCGTCCCGACCGATGTCGGCGACTGGCCGCAGGTCGAGGCGCTGGCTCGGGCCGCCGTCGATCATTTCGGGCGCATCGACACCTGGGTCAACGACGCGGGCGTCTCGGTCGGCGGGACCGTCGAGGCGACCCAGATCGCCGAGGTCGAGCGGATCTTCCGGGTCAACGTCCTGGGCGTGATCCACGGCGTCAAGGCGGCGCTGCCGTACATGAGCCGGCAGCACGCGGGCACGATCATCAACATCGGCTCGGTGGCGGGCGTCCGGGCGTTCCCGATCCAGTCCGTGTACAGCGCGACCAAGCACGCGGTGAAGGGTCTGACCGAGGGCCTTCGGCTGGAGCTGTGGAAGAAGGGGGGCGACTTCCACGTGACCTTCATCGCCCCGGCCGCGATCAACACTCCGCTGTTCCCCCAGGCGCGGACGAAGTTCGGCACGCAGCTCGGCCCTCCGCCGCCGATTTATGACCCGCGGATCGTCGCCGAGTCGATCGTCTTCGCCGCCGAGCACCCGAGGCGCGACATCTTCGTCGGCGGCGGGGCCAAGTTCTTCGAGGTTCTGGAGCGGATCAGCCCGCCGCTGACCGACTGGCTGCTGACCCAGAACGACAGGGTCTTCCGCGACCAGGTGACCGACCTGCCGCCCGAGGGTCCCGACAACCTGTTCGAGCCGCCCCCTGGGGCGCGGACCGTTCGCGGTGGATACGGCGGCCAGGCGCATGCCACGAGCTGGTACACCCGGGTTTTCGAGTGGCATCCGATGCTCAAGCCGGTCGCGGTCGCCGCGCTGGCGCTCGGCACCGCGGCGGTCCTCGGCGGCGGGCTGCGCCCTGCGCGCCGCGCCGCGGCCGAGATCGTCGAGGATCCGTGGGAGCGGATGTCCTGAACCGAACGGACGAGCTGCGAGCTGCGAGCTGCGCCGCGCCGCGCCGGGCCGATTCGGCCCGCGGCGCGGCCGGGAGACCGTGCGATGTGCCGGATCGCTGCCAGTTTCGGCCCGGTCGTCCGGGCCTCGTCGCTGATCCTTGAACCGCCGCACGCCCTGGTGCACCAGAGCCGCAACGCCCGCGAGATGAACGGGGGCAGCGTGGCCGGCGACGGCTGGGGGATCGGCTGGTATCCCGAGGGCGCGGCCGACGGCTCGCCACCCGGCATGATCAAGCGCATCCTGCCCCTGTGGGCGGACGAGAATGCGAGGACCGCCGCCCCGCCCACGCGATCGCCTCGCGCTCGTTCGTCGCCCAGATCCGCCTGGCCAGCCCGGGGAGCGAGGTCTGCTTCACGAATACGCCGCTCTACCCGCTGGGCGCGTATCTGTTCACGATCAACGGCGAGATCGAGCCCTGGCCCGGCCCGGTCTCCAGGGCGATCCGCGCGCAACTCGACGACGAGGACGAGGCCGCGGTCCGCGGCTCGACCGACGCCGAGATGCTCGGCGCCCTCTGGCGGACCTGCCACCGGCGGGTCGGCGGCGAATGCTCGTCCGACGCCATCGCCGCCGCGCTGGCCGAGGCACTGCGGATCGCCCGCGACTTGACCGCGCAGCACGGGGACACGATGAAGGCGAATGTCATCGTCGGCCACGCCGGCGGGTTCGTGGCTGCGCGATTCGCCGCCGAGGGATGGCCGGCGTCGCTCGATCAGGTCGACGGCCAGGAGCGCTGGCAGGGCGCCTTGCTCGTCGCCTCCGAGCCGCTTGACGACGGCCCCGGCTGGCGGCACGTCGAGCCGGGCCTCTTTGTCATCGCCGACAGACACGGCCACCGCTGCGAACCGATCCCCATCGAGTCCGTCGGCCGTGCGCTGGCTCCGACGTGAGCCGCCCCGTGCATCGTCGCCACCGGTGCAACCTTCGAATCGATCCTGCCCCGGACGCGTCCTCTTGGCAACGCGGTCGAAAAGGAAGAAACACAGAAAGTTATATACCTCGGCTCGCGGTCCTCGGCGATCACCCGGTCCAGCCGGACCCGATAATGGATCGCCGGCCCGTCGATCCCCAGCCGCCGCAAATGGTCGCGGCGCGAATACTCGGACGGGAACAGCACGGCCGTCGCGTGGGCAAACGCGCTGCGGTCGCTGTACCCGAAGTTATGCAGGTGGAACACCACCGGCGCCCCCCGGCTCGAGCCCTTCGCATCAACTTCAGGCTCACCGGATGCCCGCCGTAGGTCAGCATCAAATCGGGCCGAAACCGGCGCAGTACCTGCCCGGCCAGGTCGAGGAACGCCTCACCCGCACCGCGCGTCGGTGAGCGTCGGCCCGGCTCGGCTCCATCGGCATCATCGTCACCCGGACGCAATTCACCGTCAGGTCGACCACCTCGGCCGAGGCTCCGCCCCCAGGCGAAGCCCTCGCCCGCCGCGCGGCGCCGTCGAGCTCGGTGATCGTGCAGACCCTTCGCCAGGTTCCTCTCCTCGTCCCGCACGATCATCGTCCGGGTCACGCCGACCCCGTTGCCCTTGCTCGTTCGAGAAGCAAAGGAAATGAAGAAGGCGGTATCCGGCGGGCCGGGTCGAGCGCACGTCGTACCTGAGGCCGTTGCCGGCCTGCCGGATACACCTTCTTCATTCAGGTCCCTTCGGGGCGGTTCGTGGTGGCACCCCGCGGAATCCGCGCGCAGAAACCTGGAACTCCGCCAGCTTGAAACGGCATAGAAGGGTGATCGAAGGCCACGAGATAATGTGAGGCGAGGCGAGGTGAGGTGAGGCAAGGCAAGGCAACGCAAAGCGAGGAGGGAATCGCATGGCCGGCCGTGGGAGCAGCTTGACCCTGGGACGGAT
>JAKAUH010000883.1 GCA_021818605.1 Planctomycetota bacterium | reverse complement strand
GCTGCTTGCCGCACCATCCCGGCGGCAGCTCGGGACCGCGAATCAGTCGCACCCGCGCGTCCGCCTGCGCGATCGACCCGACAACCTCGGCCGTGGCGTCGTCCGAGCGATCGTCGAGCACCAGCACCTCCAGCTCCACCCCCCAGTTCGCCAGCACCGCCGAAATCGCCACGCCAATCGAGGATTCCTCGTTCCGCGCCGGGATCAGCACCGAGACCCGAGGCGCCGCCTCGCCCGAATCCGGGACCGGTTCCGGCGGCGGCCGGTACGCCCGCAGGTTCGCCCGCACCAGCCGCGCCGGAATCAGGGCGAACATCAACACCACGAGTAGACAGAGAAAAACCGTCATGATTTCGACGCTTCTCGCGGCAGGTTCCGGGCGGCTTCCGCATCCTCCGCCTGCCTCGTGGCATGCTCGGGCCGGAACGCCCGTCCGCCGAGCCAGGCGCGAACCCTCCGGCTCATATCATATATCCCGCCCACGCCCGATGTCCCCTGGATCAGAGTCGAGAATCGCGCGGGATCGCGCGCAAGCGCATCCGCGGCCAGTCGGTCGACGGTTTCCTCCAGACCCCGCTCGACGAGGGCCGACCACTCGCGACCCGAGCGCCCGCGTCCCTTCTCGACGACCAGAGGCCGGCCGAACCGTACGAGCACCTCGGGACAACGATCGTCCCAGAACGGATACTCCACCGCCATCGGCAGGATCGACGCGTCGTCCAGCCGGTGGGCCAGATAGCCAATCCCCGCCCGGACCGCGACCGGTCGCTCGCGCGGGTCGACGAACCGCCCCTGCGCCGTGATCCAGAGCGCCGACTCGGGCCGAGCCATCACGGCCAGCGATGTCCTCAGAAACCGCCGCGGCCCGGCCACGCCGCGCGCATCGAACCCGAAGAACCCGATCCGCCCGAGAAAACGATACTGATCCAGCCCGATCGCCTCGATCGGGGCATAATGCCGGCGCCAGGCCGGCATCAGGCCGCTGGCGATCAGACCGACCAGGGGGTCCCACCACGACGGATGATTCAGCACAACGACCACCGGCTGCCGGGGCAGCTCCGGCATTCCGCCGTCGCGTGCGACCCGCACCGCGCGGAAATGGCGCGCAACGTACCGCCCGGCATACCAGCGGAACAGCCGGAACAGCCGGTCAGAACGCGGCGGTAGCAGCAGTTCGTCACGACCCGGCGAATTCGGCATGAACGGCCTCGGCAGCATCCGTCGTGATCCGTGATCGTCGCGGTGGGCAAACAACGGCGTCGCGGTCGAGCGCGTCGCCCGCGATCCAGCCCGACATCATCACCATCGGCATCCCCGGTCCCGGGTGCGCTGAGCCGCCGGCCAGGTAGAGGCCGGGAACGTCCGGACTGCGGTTCGCCGGCTTCATCGCGCCGGTCAACCGGCCATGGCTCGCCAGCCCGTAGATCGCGCCGTCGAGAACCCGATAGCGCTCGTGAATATCCCGAGGAGTCAGCCATCGCTCGACGCGAATCCGATCCTCGAGATCGGTCAACCCGGCCGTCCGTGCAAGCTTCTCGACGATCGTCCTTCGATATCGCGGATACATCGCCCCCCAGTCGTGCCCCGAGCGCAGATACGGCGTGTGCACCAGCACATAGAGCGCCTCGCCGCCGGCCGGCGCGACGTCGGGATCGTTCCGCGCCGGGGCACAGATGTAGCACGTCGGATCAGGCGCCGGCTCGCCGCGACGGTAGATCGCGTCGAACTCCTCGTGCGGATCGCGCGAGAAGACGAAGTTGTGGTGCTCGAGGTGCTCATACCGCCGGTCGAGCCCCAGGTACAGGACAACCCCCGAGCACGCCGCCTCGTACCGACGCCGGCGCTCGAACCGCCGCGCCTCCACGCGACCCGCCAGCAGCTCGCGATGCGTCCGCACCGAGTCGCCGTTAGACACGACGGCCGCCGCCGGGAACAGGCCGCCGTCATCCAACACGACCCCGGAAACCCGGCCGGCGCTGTCCAGGGCGATGTCCTTCACGTCGACACCCGTCCGAAACTCGACGCCCAGCTCGCCGCCCAGTCGGATCAGGGCCTCAGCCACCGCCCGCGTCCCGCCGCGCGGGTACCAGACTCCCTCGTTCGTCTGCATGTGCGCGATCCCGCACAGCACGGCCGGCGACAGGTCGGGCGCCGATCCGAGATACTGCGTGAAGTGGTCGAGCATCTGCGCGACGCGGCGATCCGCGACGAACGACCGGATCGTCGCGCCCACCGTGCTCCACGGCCGCATCGCGATCACATCGCCGAGCGTCGACGGGCTGAACGCGGTCGTCGGGTCGAACATGTCGCGCAGCGAGCCGACCGACCTCCAGAAGAAATAACGCTGCGAGATCTCGTCGAGCCGCGCCGAGAGATCGAGGAACCGGTTGTATCCGCCCGCAACCGACCGGCCCGCGAACGATTCCAGCGCGCGCAGCATGGCCGCCCGATCGCCGATCAGGTCGAGCGTCGAGCCGTCCTCGAAGAACGACCGCCAGTGGGTCCCGAGCGGGACCAGTGTCAGCTCATCGGCCAGATCGCGCCCGGCCTCGGTGAAGATCCGCTTCAGCACCGACGGCATCAGCAGGATCGTCGGTCCCATGTCGAACCGGTAGCCGTCGACCTCCAGTCGCGCCGCCTTGCCGCCCAGCCAGTCGTTCTTCTCGAAAACCGTGACCTCGTACCCCCGCGCCGCCAGCGTGCAGGCCGCGGCCAGTCCACCCAGCCCGCCCCCGACCACCGCAACCGGCCCCGCCTTAACCTCGTGCATCGCTTACCTCACTTCCAGGCCCTACCAGAGTGGGGACCGCCTCATGAAGAATAGAAGAACTCAAGAGCGGAACCACGAAAAACACAAAAAAACACGAAAAGGAGAAGCGGCGCAATGACCACGATCCGAACTCGGATGTCAGTCCTTTTTCGTGTAATTTCGTGTTTTTCGTGGTTAAATCCGAAAACTCAAGCGTCTTATCGCGTCTCGTCATTTACGCCACCTCGACCAGCTCCGGCACCAGGATGTCGCGAACCAGCTCCCGCGACGGGACCACAGGCCCGTCAACGGCGACCGGAATCCCCAGCTCCTGCCCGATCAGCCGCGCGGTGATCCGGGCCGACTCGAAGATCACCGGCAGCCCGCTGCCCGGATGCGTTCCGCCGCCGACCAGGTACACCGACTCGAGGTCCTCGAACCGGTTCCGAGGGCGGAGATGCAGCATCTGCCGTAGCGTATGAGCCAGGTTGAACGTCGCGCCCAGGTGGAGCTGGTACTGATGATCCCAGTCGGCCGGCGTGATCATGTGCTCGAAGCGAATCCGCCGCTCGACATTCTCGATCCCCAGCTTGCCAAGCTGCTGGAGCGCCAGCCGGCGGAAGCGGGGCGCCTCGCTCGCCCAGTCGACATTCGGATGCTGGTGCGTCACCGGCAGCAGGACATACAGCGTGCTGCACCCCCGCGGGGCGAGGCCCGGATCGGTCGCGCAGGCGTTCTGGACGTAGAACGACGGGTCTGCCGACAGAACGTGCCGGTTCTCGATCTCGTCGAGGTTCCGCAGGTAGTCCCCAGCCAGGTAGATCGTGTGGTGCGCCAGGTCGTCGCAACGCCCCTCAATACCCAGATACAGCATGAACGTCGAGCACGAGAACCGCTTGCGGGCGATCTTGCGATCCGTCCATCGCCGTCGCAGATGATCCGGCACCAGCCGCGTCATCGCTCGGGCGAAGTCGGCGTTGATGACCAGCGCGTCGCGCGGGTGATAGCCCGACCGCGCCCGCACGCCGACGGCGCGCCGGCCGCGAAACTCGATCGCCTCCACCTCGTCATCCAGCCGGATCTCGACCCCCAGCTCGCGGGCGATGCCGGCCATGGATTCGGTGACCGCCGCGCACCCGCCGATCGGGTGGAACACGCCATACTCGTATTCGATGAACGACAGGATCGAGAACAGGCTGGGGCACTGGAACGGCGACATCCCCAGATACTTCGACTGGAACGTCATCGCCAGCCGCACCCTCGGATCGTCAAAGTAGCGCCGGAGCTCGTCGTCGAGCGAATGGAACGGCCGGAGGTTCGGCAGGATTCGCGCCAGGTGGGGCGAGATCAGGCTCTTCCAGCCGAGGAACGGCGATTCGAGGATCGGCCGGAACTGGTCCATCTTGACCCGATTCTCGGCCAGGAACCGGGGGAACTGCGCGGCGTCGTGGGGCGACAGCGCGGCGATCGCCTGCTGCATCCGCGCGACATCCCCAGTCGCCTTCAACTCGCCGCCGGCACCGAACATCAGGTGATACTGAGGATCCAGCCGCACCAGGTCGACCTCGCCGCGCAGCTCGCGTCCCGCCGCGCGGTAGATCGCCTCGAGCACGCGGGGATACAGAAAAAAGGTCGGCCCCAGGTCAAACCGGAAGCCGTCGGCCTCGATGGCCGAGGTCCGCCCCCCCGCGCGGTCCCTCCGCTCGAGGACCTTGACCCGATAGCCGGCGGCGGCCAGCAGCATCGCCCCGGCCAGCCCGCCCGGACCCGCACCGATGATCACCACCTGTTTCGTCGCGGACATGAACGATCTCCGCGCGGGACCCACGGCGCGCACCCCCACCGACTGGGCGCGACACACCGGCCTCGCATCTTGGCCTCAGCCTGGATTGTCGAACCGCCCCGGTTGACACGTCGCTCGACTCGATCCACAAGCCTCGCGCCGTCCCAACGACCGGGGAATGATTTGTGAGCCCGGACATGCCAGTACGAATGTCCGGCCGCCCGTCGATCGTCGTTGTAGACACGGCTCCGACAGCGTCAAGCGCGCGGGGTCAAGGTTGCGAACCGGCCCGGCCCGTTCGGCGCGGATCTCCGACCCCGCTGGAAGCCCCGACCGCAGGTCTCCCGCGATTCACCGGCCCTCCGCTACCGGGTCCGTCCTCTGCCGGCGTCAAGAGATTCACGCCCGACAGTCCGGGCCCGGAACGTGGTCAGGAGACCTCACCGTCAACCAGGCGGAAGCAGGTCCGGCATCCCGTTCCCGCCCCTACCACCGTCCAGCGCGATTTTGGCAATGACAATTTCCGTGAATTCGGATAGGTTTCCCCATGGCTCACGGATTCCAGGTCCTTCTCTTCTAGCTCCATGGAGGGACGCAGACATGACTCCCACAATCCCCGTCGGCGAGACCGTGATCTTCACGACGAACACCGGGCACGAGGGGCGAGGTACGGTGATCCAGCGGATCTCCGAACGGAAGCAGCCCGTCATCCTTTTGATCGAACAGGCCAACGGCTGGCGCTGTTTCCGGCTGGAGGATGATGTGACACCGGTCTCAGACCCGGCCGCCGCCGGAATGGCGATGGCCGGAAGCCGCTGACCCACGAAATGGATGCGGGCCAGGACCGGAGCCAGCGGGCGATTCCAATCCGATCAGGATCGCCCGCCGCCGGGCCCGCTCAATGGAAGCCGCGACGGCGGATCTGGCTATACCGCTGGAGCGATTCCTCAATGATCGGCAGCGCGGTCTCCGCGGCCTGGATCTCGTCGACCTCGACCGACTTGCCTTCCAGCAGCTTGTAATCCTGGAAGAAACGGCGGAGCATCATCAGCCGGTGCGGCGGAAGCTGCGTCGCGTCGCGGAAGCTGTTGAACTCGGGGTCGTCCACCGCCACGGCCAGCACCTTATGGTCCTTCTTGCCGCCGTCGATCATCGTCATCAGGCCGATGACACGCGACGACACCAGCGTGAGCGGCGCCAGCGGCTCCTGACATAGCACCAGGACGTCCAGCGGGTCGTCGTCCTCGGCGTACGTCTGCGGGATGAACCCGTAATTCGCCGGGTAATACACGGCCGAGTACAGGACCCGGTCCAGCCGCAAGAGCCCGGTCTTCTTGTCCAGCTCGTACTTGATGCTCGAGCCCATCGGGATCTCGACCAGGGCGTTGAACTCGCTCGGTAGACGCTCGCCGGGCGTCACGTCGTGCCAGGGATGAATCATGGTTCTTGGGTTGTCCGAGTTCGGGGTTCGCGGGACGTTTCAGGTCGACCCGGCAGAGAATAGCAGATTTCCTCCTTTCGCACACGGGCCTTTCTCGAGAATCGACCGGGTGGCGTCGGGCCGATCGTGATGAGCTTCGTCCTGGCCTGGAGATGACCCGGCGTTGGGCAGGGCAAGGTTTCACTTGCTTGTTCCATCATCGATCAAGAGCCACTAAAACTGAACCACCACCGGCTGGAAGCCGGTGGGTTCGGCAGTCGGCTGAAAGCCCGACTGTTTGGGGAAAACTCGGAAAGCTGGTCTGCATGCCTCAGCCATCTCGGAGAACCCCGGAGATCCCCAGCCTTGGGCATTGACCAGCCGGTCCACACGGACTGGAAGTGGTCGCCTGAAGGCGAGGGATTTTAGATCCCACAGTGAGACATTAATGCTGGCGGCGGTTCCCCCGCTGAGTGACGTGGTGAGGCAAACCCGGAGCAACAACTCGCGCTAGTCGAGCCATGACAGGAGGCTACAGCGCTGCCCCGACCCGGTCAAGAATTAGGTATGGTGTCCCCGGAACTACGAGACGTGGTCCGCGTCCTCGTGCGTGTTGACGACTCGCCCCGGCATGGCAGGCCATACCTTGCTGAACATCTCGATCATCTGCCG
>JAKAUH010000927.1 GCA_021818605.1 Planctomycetota bacterium | reverse complement strand
TTACACGACTGGCCGCGGCGCTCGCGTTCCTCGGCCGGCGCGACGCGGGGATCGCGCTGTTGCGTCGAGCCCAGATGTGGCATCGCGACGACTTCTGGATCAACGCCGACCTCGGGCGCGAACTCCTGGCCGCCGGCCGGGCCGATGAGGCCGTGCGGTTCTTTGCCGTCGCCACGGGCGTCAGTCCGCGCAGCGGGCTGGCGCTACGGGGCCTGGGCAAGGCCCTGATGCTCGACGGCCGGCCGTCGGAGGCCGTCGAGGTGTTCCGCGAGGTGATCCGGCTCCGGCCCGAAGAGGCGCTGGCGCACGTCGCGCTCGGCTCGGCTCTGCTGGCGCTCGGCGAGACCCACGAGGCCAACGCCGAGTTCGCCGAGGCCCGGCGATTGAAGCCGGACGACTGGGTGGTCCGTGATCAGATCGCGCTGATCTATTCCGATCGGGGTGACTGGGGGGCGGCGGTCGCCGAGCAGCGGGAGTCGGTCCGTCGGTTTCCCCGTCTGTCGATCGCACACAAGGCGCTGGCTCACGCCCTGGAGGGAGCCGGGCACACCGACGAGGCCGTGGCCGAGTTCCGCGAGTCGGTCCGGCTCGGTGCCCGGTTCCCGTCGGCATACTTTTATCTCGGCCGGGCCCTCATCGACGCCGGCGACTACCAGGGCGCCCTCGAGGCGCTGAAACGCGTTGACTCCGGGCCGCCACTGGACCCGAGGCATGGTCCGTCAACGCTGGCGTCCCGGGCCGAGCGCCTGATTGCGCTCGAGCCGAGGCTGCACGCGGTGATCGAGGGATGCGACCGCCCGGCCGACGCCGAGACCCTCGCCGACTTTGCCCGGATCGCCTTCGCCCGGCACCTGTACGCGGCGGCGGCCCGCCTGTGGAGCGACGCGTTCGCTACGTCTCCGGCGCTTGCGGCTGGCGCTGACGCACCCGTCGGGAACCGGTTCCAGGCCGCGTGTGCTGCAGCCCTGGCCGCGGTCGTGGACGGCCCGATCGAGGACTCGCCCGATGTCCGTTCCGGCGGCCGCTGGCGCCGGCAGGCCGCGGCCTGGCTGGAGGCCGACCTTGCCGCAGCCTCCATCGCCGTCGCGACGGGCACGATGCACCAGCGGGCCGCGGTCGCGAAGCGGCTGGGACGGTGGCGGCTCGCCCCGGCCCTGGCGACTCTCCGCGACCCGCAGGTCCTCGCCGCGCTCCCCGAAGCCGAGTCGCGCTCGCTCCGCGATCTCTGGCACAGGGTGGACGAGGTGCGGGCGAAGATCCTCGCCAGTATCTCGCGGGAATCCGGCCCGGGCGGGAATCCGTGAGGCCGGCTGTAACGTCGGGAGGCGTTTTCCCAATCTGACACCGAGGGGGAAGCGAGGCCCCCGTCAGATCGAGAGCGCGCGGAGCCGGGTCGGGTCGAGCCCGGCCCGTCGAGGTGCCGCGCCCATGGGATCACCCGTCCCGATTCGAGCCGCGGTCGCAGGCCCACGTCCGAGCGAGAGAATCTACTGATGAGGCAATACACCTGTCTGGCCGCGCTGGCCTTTTTCCTCTTCACAGCATTCACCGCGGCCGCTGATCCGCCGGAGTCGAAACCCCTCTCGATCCTCTTCCTCGGAGACCGGGGACTGCACCACCCTGCCGATCGGTATGCCCAGATCGCGCCAATCCTCGCCGGCCGCGGGATCGATGTGGCTTACACCGAGAAGGTGTCAGACCTGAACCCCGGGACCCTGAGCAAGTACGACGCGCTCCTCATCTACGCGAATATCACCCGGATCAGCAAGGACCAGGAGAAGGCGCTGCTCGACTATGTTGCCGGCGGCGGCGGCTTCGTCCCCCTGCATTGTGCGTCGTTCTGCTTTTTGAACTCGCCCGCCTACATCGCGCTGGTGGGCGCCCAGTTCCAGCGGCACGGCACCGGCGAGTTCGAGACGACGCTCGTCGATCCCGACCATCCGATCATCCGGGGGCTGGAGCCGTTCCGCACCTGGGACGAGACCTACGTCCACACGAAGCACAACACGAAGAACCGCCACGTCCTCCAGACCCGCGACGACCAGTCGGGACGAGAGCCCTGGACCTGGACCCGGACGCACGGCAAGGGGCGCGTGTTCTACACGGCGTATGGTCACGACGCCCGCACCTGGGGCCACCCTGGGTTCCATGACCTGCTCGAGCGCGGCATCCGCTGGGCCACCAGCAAGGGGGACGTCCATGACTCGCGGCCGCGAGTCGCGAAGGGGCTGAAGCTGTTCGAGTACCAGCCCGCCGAGATCCCGCTTTATACTCCAGGCGCCCGGTGGGGCACGCTCGGCGAGCCGATTCGCCGGATGCAGCAGCCGCTCGCGCCCGACGAATCCCGGAAGCACCTCGCCCTGCCGGCCGGGCTCGAGGCGCGGCTGTTCGTCGCCGAGCCGCAGATCTACAAACCGATCACGATGACGTGGGACCACCTCGGCCGGCTTTACGTCGCCGAGACGGTCGACTACCCCAACGAGATGCAGCCGAAAGGCAGGGGACGCGACCGGATCTCGATCGTCGAGGATGCCGACGGCGACGGCACGGCCGATCGGGTCTCGCTCTTCGCCGACGGGCTGAGCATCCCGACGAGCCTCTGCTATGTCAACGGCGGGCTGATCGTCGCGCAGGCGCCCGACATGCTGTTCCTCAAGGACACCGACGGTGATGGCAAGGCCGACGAGCGCAGGGTCATTTTCACCGGCTTCGGCACCTATGACACGCACGCCGGCCCGTCGAACCTGCGCTATGGGCTCGACAACTGGATCTATGCGATCATCGGCTATTCCGGCTTCCGCGGCGAGGTCGGCGGCGAGCGGCACAGCTTCCGCCAGGGGTTCTTCCGGTTCCGGCCCGACGGGTCGAAGCTCGAGTTCCTCCGCAGCACCAACAACAACTCGTGGGGCGTCGGCATCAGCGAGGAGGGCCTGCTGTTCGGCTCGACCGCCAACGGCTGCCCCAGCGTGTACATGCCGATCGCGAACCGCTATTACGAGTCGGTCCGCGGCATGGCGCCGTCGGTCCTGCAGAACATCGCCGATTCGAATCGATTCTTTCCGATCACCGAGAACGTCCGGCAGGTGGACTGGCACGGCGGGTTCACGGCCGGCGCCGGCTCGGCGCTCTACACGGCGCGCACGTATCCGAAGCATTACTGGAACAGAACGGCCTTTGTCGCCGAGCCGACCGGGCACCTCGTCGCGACGTTCACCCTCCACCCCGACGGCACGGACTTCCACTCGCACAACGCCTGGAACCTCGTGGCCAGCGACGACGAGTGGACCTCGCCAATCCTCGCGGAGGTCGGTCCTGACGGGCAGGTCTGGGTGATCGACTGGTATAACTTCATCGTGCAGCACAATCCCACGCCCAAGGGTTACAGGACGGGCAAGGGCTCGGCGTACGAGACCCCGCTGCGCGACAAGACGCACGGGCGGATCTACCGGATCGTCGCGAAGCACGGCCGGCCCAGCGATCGGCCGAAGCTCTCAAAGGACGACCCGAAGGGATTGGTCGCCGCGCTCAGGAATGACAACATGTTCTGGCGGCTGCAGGCGCAGCGGTTGCTCGTGGAGCGGGGCGATCGGTCCGTCAAGAGCGATCTCGCGCGGTTGATCGACGGGCCGATGGACTCGATCGGTCTGAACGCCGCCGGGGTGCACGCGATCTGGGCGTTGCACGGGTTGGGCCTGCTGGACGGCGACGGTCCGGCCGGCGCTTCGCCTCGCGGCGATGAGGTGCTCGCCGCCGTCGTGGGTGGGCTGAAAAATCCGTCGCCCGCCGTGCGTCGTGCCGCGGTCCTCGCCCTGCCCCGGCATTCCGGCGTCGTGCCGGACCTGCTGGACAGCGGCGTCCTCGAGGACCCCGACCCACAGGTCCGCCTGGCCGCCTGCCTGGCGATGTCCGAGATGCCCGGTACGGGGGAGATCGCAGAAGCCTCGGGGATCGTCTCGGCCCTGGTCGATCCGAGGAATCAGCAGGATCGGTGGATGGGCGATGCTCTGACGATCGCCGCCGCCGCTCACGCCGCTGAGTTCTTCAAGGCGCTGGCGCGTCGCGGATCCGGCGGACCGGACGGACGGCTGCTGGTCCCGGTCACGGCGAGGGTCGCCGAGCACTACGCGCGGGGCGGTCCAGTGGACTCGATCGCCGCGATCCTCGTCCTCCAGGGCAAAATGAAGCCGGCGGTGCGTGACGCCCTGATCTCGGGCCTCGCTCGGGGATGGCCGCGCGACCGAACTCCGAAGCTCGACGCTCCGACGGAGCGGACGATCGCCGGAATCCTGCCCACGCTCTCGCCCGAGGCACGCGGCCAGATGCTCGGGCTCGCCTCGCGCTGGGGCGTCAAGGGGCTCGACGCGTTCGTCGTCGGCCTCGCCAGGGATTTCCTCGCCGCGGCCTCGAATGCATCACGGCCCGATGCAGCCCGCGTCGAGGCCGCCCGACAGTTGATCGAGCTGCGCAAGAGCGACGCTCGGGCCGCGCGCGACGTCATCGCGCTGGTCACCGCGAAGACCTCGCCAGAGCTCGCCAGCGGCCTGATTAACGCCGTGGCGAGGAGCGATTCGCCCGAGGTCGGCCCGGCGCTGGTCGCCGCGATCGGGCCGATGACGCCGGCGGCCCGCAAGGCCAGCCTCCTGGCGCTGCTGGGCAAGACCGAGTGGACGGCGGCGCTATTGACGGGGATCGAGCAGGGCAAGGTGGCGATGTCGCTCCTCTCGCTGGACCAGTCGCAGTCGCTGGCGTCCCACCCGGACGCGAAAATCGCCGGCCGCGCCAGGGCCCTGCTAGCCAGGGGAGGCGGGTTGCCCGACCCCGATCGCGAGAGGGTTATCCAGGCGCTGGGGCCGATCGTCCTGAAGGGCGGGAACGTCTCGCGCGGCCGGGAGGTCTTCAAGAAAGAATGCATGAAATGCCATGTGCATTCCGGCGAGGGAGGCAAGGTCGGCCCGGACCTCACCGGGATGGCCGCGCATCCCGCGAGCGAGCTGATCGTCCACATCCTGGATCCCAGCCGCTCGGTCGAGGGGAACTACCTCCAGTACACCGTCTCGACGACGGACGGCCGGGTCCTGAGCGGCCTGCTGGCTGGCGAGACGAGGACCTCGGTCGACCTGCTCGACGCCGAGG
The DNA here is from genome assembly GCA_021818605.1 of Planctomycetota bacterium. Classification (GTDB taxonomy): domain Bacteria; phylum Planctomycetota; class Planctomycetia; order Isosphaerales; family Isosphaeraceae; genus JAKAUH01. The sequence goes on along the minus strand of JAKAUH010000927.1, from coordinate 1,496 downwards.
GAAAGAAGCAGACGATCCTGCGGGAGGACATCGACGAACTCGCCGCTTCGAAGAAGTCAATCATGCCGGAGGGGTTCGAGAAGTCGGTCCCGCCCCAGGGACTGGCCGACCTGCTGGCGTTTCTTACGCACAAGGGGAAGTATCTGCCGCTCGACCTCCGCAAGGTCGCCACCATCACGACGACCGAGGGGATTCCTCTCGGGCCTCGCGGTCGAGTCACGCGGCTGGTCTTCGAGGACTGGGGTCCGAAGGTCGTCGACGGCGTGCCGTTCATCCTGGTCGACCCGCAGGGAGATCGGATGCCGAACGCGATCATGCTCAACGGCCCGATCGGCACCCTCGCGCCGAGGATGCCGAAATCCGTCACCCTGCCGGTGAACGCGCCGGGAAAGGCGATCCACCTGCTGGGCGGCGTGGCGGCCGCGGCGTATCCTTTTGGCCGCGAGGGCACCGTCTCGATGATCGTCCGCATCCGGTACGACGATGGCACGACCGAGAACCATGAGATGAAGAACGGCGTGCACATCGCCAACGTCAACGGCGCGCGGGATGTCCCGGGCTCGAAGGCAGCGTTCAAGCTCGGCGGTCAGCAGGTCCGGTATCTGACCGTCACGCCCGGGAAGAAGGAAACGATCGCCAGCATCGAGCTGGTGAAGGGGAGCGACCAGACCGCCCCGATCATCCTGGCCGCGACGGTTGAAGGCTTCGAGTAATGATCCGTTTTCGAGACGCGGCTCCGGCGTGCGGAAGCGGCGTTTCTTGTTGAGGTCCGATTTGCCCAAGATGGGAGGTCCACCGATGAATCGCCTGTGGCTTGCCGGACTGCTCTGCCTCATCCTGCCGCCCCCTGGGCGCGCTCAGGATTCGAAGCCGGAGGACTCGATTCCCGCGTCCACCAATGTTCAGGGCGCGCAGTATCCCCGAATCCATCCCGACCTGCGGGTGACATTTCGGATCAAGGCGCCCGACGCCCAGAAAGTCGTCTTCGGGTTCTTCGATAGCCAGCGGTATCCCGCGACGAAGGGCGAGGGCGGCTTCTGGACAGCGACCACCGAACCCCAGGTGCCGGGGTTCCATTATTACCGCGTGTTCATCGATGGCGCGGAGGTCAACGACCCCGGCAGCCACACGTTCTACGGGACCGGCAAGGACGCCAGCGGCATCGAGATCCCGGAGAAGGGCGTGGACTACTACTCGCCCAGGGACGTGCCGCACGGCGAGGTCCGCGAGCGCTGGTATTTCTCCGGCACGACCAGGGAGTGGCGGCACGCCTTCGTCTACACCCCGCCCGGCTACGACAACGATCGCGAGAGGCGATATCCGGTCCTCTACCTGCAGCACGGCGGCGGCGAGGATGAGACGGGCTGGCCCAGGCAGGGGCGCGTCGCGTTCATCCTGGACAACCTGATCGCCGAGCGGAAGGCACGGCCGATGATCGTCGTCATGGAGCGGGGTTACGCGCGCCGGCCCGGCGAGGCGCCGCCGTCGTTCCGGCC
>JAKAUH010000925.1 GCA_021818605.1 Planctomycetota bacterium | reverse complement strand
GCCAGGGCGGACTGGCCGGCTACCTGGTGGCCGGCATCAGCCCGCGTCGGGCGTTTGACGACGAGTACCGCGGGTTCCTCGAAATGCTCGCCAGCCACATCGGGACCGCGATCGCCAGCGCCCACGCCTACGAGGAAGAACGGAAGCGAGCCGAGGCCCTGGCCGAACTCGACCGGGCGAAGACCACGTTCTTCTCGAACGTCAGCCACGAGTTCCGGACCCCGCTGACCCTGATGCTCGGCCCGATCGAGGATGTGCTCGCCGACGGCGAGGGTGTCGCGGTCCGGCACCGCGAACGGCTGGAGGTCGCCCAGCGTAACGCCCTGCGAATGCAGAAGCTCGTCAACACCCTGCTGGATTTCTCGCGGATCGAGGCCGGCCGGGTGCAGGCGACGTTCGCGCCCGTCGAACTGGCCCGGCTGACGACCGATCTGGCCAGCAACTTCCGATCCGCCTGCGAGCGGGCCGGGCTCAAGCTCCGGGTCGACTGCCCGCCGCTGCCAGAGCCGGTGTACGTCGACCGCGACATGTGGGAGAAGGTTGCCCTCAACCTGGTCTCCAACGCGTTCAAGTACACGCTCGAGGAGCGAATCGAGGTGATCCTCCGCGCCGAGCGATCGCGCGCGGTGCTGACGGTCCGCGACACGGGCGTCGGTATCTCGCTCGAACATCTGCCCCTGCTCTTCGAGCGGTTTCACCGGATCGAGGGCTCGCGCGGCCGCACCCAGGAGGGTACGGGGATTGGCCTGGCGCTGGTGAAGGAGCTGGTTCACCTGCACGGCGGCGAGGTCCACGCGCGGAGCGAGCCGGACCGCGGCAGTGAGTTCGTCGTATCGCTGCCGATGGGCCGCGCCCACCTTCCCGCATCGCGGATCGGCGACGGGGCGACTCCGACCTCGGTCGCTCTGAACGCGGCGAGCTATGTCGCGGAGGCGCTGCGATGGCTGCCGACGGTCACGGGCGGGGCGAAGAGCGAGCCGGCGGCCCTCGCGGTCGGCCTGGCCGAGGCGACCCCGGCGCCGGCATCGGACGGTGGCCGCGGCGAGCGGCCGCGCATCCTTCTGGCCGACGATAACGCCGACATGCTCGAGTACATCGCGCGCCTGCTCGCCGATCGCTATGCGGTGACCGCCGTGCCCGACGGGCTCGCGGCCCTCGCCGCGGCCCGGGCGAATCCGCCCGACCTGATCCTCTCCGACGTGATGATGCCGGGGCTCGACGGCTTCGGCCTGCTCCGTGAGCTGCGGGCCGACCCGGCGACCGCGACCGTGCCCGTGCTCTTGCTCTCGGCCCGCGCCGGCGAAGAGGCGTATGTCGAGGGCCTGGGCGCCGGCGCCGACGACTACCTGGTCAAGCCCTTCGGCGCCCGCGAGTTGCTGGCGCGGATCCGCTCGCACCTCGAGATCGCCCGAATGCGCCAGCAGGCCGAGGAGACCCGGCACCGTAGCGATCAGCGGATCCGTTCGATTCTCGAGAGCATCAGCGACGCCTTCTTCGCGCTTGATCGCGACTGGCGCTTCACCTACGTCAACCGTCAGGCCGAGCACCTGCTCGGCCGCACCCGCGACGATCTGGTCGGCAAGCACCTCTCGGAGGAATACACCGCGGCGCTCGGAACCGAGTTCGAGGTCAACTACCGCCGCGCGATCGATGAGAACATCACCGTCAGCTTCGAGACCTACTACGCGCCTCACGAGCGCTGGTACGACGTGCAGGCGTATCCATCGCCCGAGGGGCTGGCGGTCTACTTCCGCGACGCCAACGAGCGGCGGCGGGCGGAGGAGGCGCTGCGTGATAGCGAGGCCCGCTTCCGCGCCGTGGTCGAATCGAACATGGTGGGCATCGGCTTCTGGCGCACCGATGGCACGATCACCGATGCCAATGACACCCTGCTGGCGATGATCGGCCGCACCCGGGACGAGGTCGCCTCGGGCGCCGTCAAGTACCCCGACATCACGCCGCCGGAGCACCAGGCGGCCGACGACCGCGCGATGCGGGAGATCGCCGAGCTGGGCTCGTGCGTCCCGTACGAGAAGGAGTATGTCCGCCCCGACGGCAGCCGCGTTCCGGTCGTCCTGGGCGGTGCCCGGCTGCCGCACGACCCGAATCGCGGGCCCTTCTTCACGCTGGACATCAGTGACCGCAAGCGCGCCGAACTCGCCCTGCACGAGGCGACTGCCACGCTCCGGAGCTTCTACGACACCTCGCCGGTCATGATGGGGGTGGTCGAGGTGGGCGACGACGAGATCCGCCACCTGACCGACAACGCCGCGACCGCCCGGTTCTTCGGCGTGGATCCGGAGTCGCTGTCGGGCCGGCTCGCCAGCGAGCTGGGCGTGCCGCTCTCGTATCGTCGCGAGTGGATTCGCCGCTACCGTGAGAGCGAGCGTACCGGGCAGCCCGTCCGCTTCGACTACCCGCATGACCTGCCCGATGGCCGTCGCTGGGTCTCGGCGATTGTGTACTGCATCGAGTCGCTCCCCGGCGGCCGATCGCGCTGCTCGTACGTCGCCGAGGACGTCACGGCCCGCAAGGACGTCGAGGGTGCCCTGCACCGCCAGTCCGAGCGGCTTCGCCTGCTCTGGGAGGCGGCCACCGTGATGCTCACGACCGAGGACCCCGACGCAATGCTTCCCGACCTGTTCGCCCGGATCGCGCCCGAACTGTCGCTTGACACCTATTTCAACTTTGTGGCCGACGAATCCGGCGAGGCGCTGCACCTCCTCTCGTACGCCGGCATCACCGAGGACCAGGCCCGGGCGATTTCCCGCCTGGAGTTCGGCCAGGCAGTCTGCGGCACGGTGGCCCGGACCCGCCGGCCGATCGTCGCCACCCACATCCTGCAGTCCGACGACTCGATGCTGCAACTGGCCCGGAGCTTCGGGATCCGCTCGTATGCCTGCAGCCCGCTTTTGGTGGAGGGGCGGCTCTTCGGCACGCTCTCGTTCGCCAGCCGCGAGCGCGATGAGTTCGACGCCGAGGACCTCGAGTTTCTGCGGACGGTCAGCCACTACGTCACCGTGGCCTGCGAGCGCATCCGGCTGGTCCAGCAGTTGCGTGACCAGGACCGGCGCAAGGATGAGTTCCTCGCCACGCTGGCGCACGAGCTGCGCAATCCCCTGGCCCCGATCCGCACCGGGCTCCAGGTCCTGCGGCTCACCGACAACGGCGACGACCGCCGGCTGGCCCTCGAGATGATGGAGCGCCAGGTCGGCCAGATGGTCCGGCTGATCGACGATCTGCTCGACATCAGCCGGATCACCCGCAACCGGCTGGAGCTGCGCAAGGCGCGTGTCCCTCTGGCGTCCGTCATCGAGAACGCCGTCGAGACCGCGCGGCCGCTGATCGACGCGCGCGGCCACACTCTGGTCGTCACGCTCCCGGACGAGCCGGTGGACCTCGACGCCGATCTCACCCGGCTGGCGCAGGTCTTCTGGAACCTGCTGAACAACAGCGCCAAGTACACCGACTCTGGCGGCCGCATCGAGCTGACAGCCCGCCGGCAAGATGACGAGGTGATCGTCACGGTGAGCGACGACGGCATCGGCATTCCGGCCGAGGCGCTGCCGGGTCTGTTCACGATGTTCTCGCAGGTCGAGCAGGGCCGCGATCGCGCGCAGGGGGGCCTGGGGATCGGCCTGGCGCTGGTGAAGGGCCTGGTGGAGATGCACGGCGGCCGCGTCGAGGCGTCCAGCCCGGGGATCGGCCGCGGCAGCAAGTTCACCGTCCACCTGCCGGTCATCCCGGCGCGAGAGCCGGCAACCAACGGCGCCCCATCGCCCGGCCCGCCGGCGTCCACGCGCCGCCGTGTCCTGATCGTCGACGACAACCGCGACGGCGCCGCCAGCCTCGGCATGATGCTCTCCCTGCACGGCCACGACACCCGAACCGCCCACGACGGGCTCGAGGCGATCGAGCTGGCCGAGGCCTTCCGCCCCGACCTCATGCTCCTCGACATCGGCCTGCCCAGGATGAGCGGCTACGACGTCTGCCGCCGCATCCGCGGCGAGCCCTGGGGCCGGTCGATCGTCATCGTCGCCGTCACCGGCTGGGGCCAGGACGAGGACCGCCGCCGGTCGCGGGAGGTCGGCTTCGACCAGCACATGCTCAAGCCCATCGAGGTCCCCGCACTGGAAAAACTGCTCGCGTCGCTGGCCCCCTCGGCCCGGCCGTCGTGAGCCGGCGACCTCCGGCGAGCCGACGCAACCGGGCGGGACGATCGGCGCGGGCGTCAATCAGTCTCGGCCTCGTTGCCGTCGACGTCGATCGCCTGCCGCGGCCGGTCGGACGGAGCGCGGGCGGCCAGGCCGGCGACGATCGCCTCGGGATCGCGCGAGACGATCAGCAGGTCGAGAAACTCGGCCCGCATGAACCGTTCGGCCCGGGCGTGGTCGAGCAGCGCCAGTAGCGGGTCGAAGTATCCGGCCATGTTGAGCAGTCCCATCGGCTTGTGGTGCAGCCGGAGCGCGGCCCAGCTCAGGGTCTCGAAGAACTCCTCGAATGTGCCGATCCCGCCGGGCAGGGTGAGGAATGCATCGCTCTGCCGGGCCATCAAGGCCTTGCGCCGGTGCATGTCGGCGACGATGTGCAGCTCGGTCAGGCCGTCGTGCGCGACCTCGCGGGTCGCAAGGGTCTCGGGAATCACGCCGATGACCCGTCCGCCAGCCGCGAGCGCGGCGTCGGCCACCACCCCCATCAGACCGACCCGGCCGCCGCCGTACACCAACCCCAGCCCGCCTCGTGCCAGCGCCGTCCCCACGCGGCGCGCCGCGCGGGCGTATTCAGGATCCGTCCCCATCGCCGAGCCGCAGTAGACGCAGATGTTCTTCATGACGTGCCCGTTGAAGTGGTTCCTGGCCGGTGATAACGTCAGTAGACAGCAGTCAGTGGTCAGTAGTCAGTCAGCGGTTGGCGAAAGCCATTCGAGTCGTCGCCGTCCGACTCCCGCAACACGACCGAGGATAACCGATGCAAGCTGCGTACATCGAGCAGACCGGGCCCCCCGAGGTGATCAAGTTCGGCGATCTGCCGCGTCCCGAGCCTGGGCCGGGTCAGGTCCAGATCCGGACCCAGGCCGTCGGGCTCAACCCGATCGATCTTTATATCCGCTCGGGTCTGGTGGCGATGCCGATGGCGTTCCCGTACATCATCGGCTGCGACTTCGCTGGCACGGTCGAGAAGGTCGGCGCGGATTGCACGCGGTTTCGCGTGGGCGACCGCGTCTGGGGCTCGAACCAGGGGCTGCTGGGCCGCCAGGGCGTCGCGTCCGAGTACGCCTGCATCGACGAGCCGTGGCTCAATGCCACCCCGGCCGCGCTGCCGGACACCGAGGCCGCCGGCATGGCGCTTGTGGGGATCACCGCGCACCTCGGGCTCTTCGAGTTCGGCCGGCTCCAGCCCGACGAACTGGTGTATGTCCCCGGCGGTTCGGGTGGGGTCGGCTCGATGGTCATCCAGATGGCGAAGGCCGCGGGGGCTCGCGTCGCCACCTCGGCCGGCAGCCCCGAGAAGGTCGAACTCTGCAAGAAGCTAGGCGCCGACCTCGCCCTCAACTACAAGGCCGACGATGTTCCGGGCCGCCTGCGCGAATTCTCGCCCGATGGCGTGGACGTCTGGTACGAGACCCAGCGCGAGCCGAATCTCGAGGTCTCGGTTCCCCTGCTCCGCAAGCACGGCCGCATGATCCTCATGGCCGGTCGCACGGCGAGGCCCCAACTCCCTCTCGGGGCGTTCTACCCGAAGAACTGCGCCCTGTTCGGCTTCGCCATGTTCAACGCCACGCCCGAGCAGCAGCGCCGCTGCGCCGACGACATGAACCAATGGATCACCGAGGGCCGCTTGAAGACGATCGTCGGCCGCGCGTTCCCCCTGTCCGCCGCCGCCGCCGCGCATCGCTTCCTCGAGGAGAACACCCTCAAGGGCGCCGGGACGCTTTCGGGCAAGGTCGTGTTGACCGTCGGCCAATCCTGAGAGCTCACCAAGGAATCGATCCCGGAGAACGCATAAAAAGAGCGAATTTGTGCAGATGTCCACCCTGTGTGGCCCTGTACTGATTCGCTCTCAGCTCTCCGCTCTTTTCCCGCGATACATTCACATTCTCTGAGACGAGAGATCGACGGCCCATGAACCTGCTCACGACCTACGCCGGCTCGATGATGGAAGGCTTCCTGCCGGTCGGCTGGGACCTCGCGCGGATCGACGCCTGCTGCGCCCAGCCGCCCGGGTCCATCGGCAAGCGGCAGCCGTGGTGGCATCCACGCTTCGAGCCGATCCCGTGCGAGTCCGTCGGCGACTTCGACGTGATGATGGGCCACGAGATCGCCACCGCGATCCGCCGCTGCCGCGACGAGGGCCGCGCAGCCGCCCTGATCCTGCCCGTCGGGCCGATGGGGATGTACCGCTGGGCCGTCTACTTCCTCCGCGAGTGGGATGTCTCCTGCGACCATGTCTTCGGCTTCAACATGGACGAGTGGAGCGACCGCGACGGCAACACGCTGCCCTCCGAGCACCCGGGCGCCTTTCAGAACGCGATGGAGTCGGCATTCTACGGCCCACTGGGCGAGCGGACCGTCCCCGCCGATCGGCGGTGGTTCGCCACCGCCGACCGCCTGCCGCACTACGCCGAGCGCATCGCCGAGCTGAAGGCCCAGGGCGCCG
>JAKAUH010000262.1 GCA_021818605.1 Planctomycetota bacterium | reverse complement strand
GCGGCGCCATATAAGGTTTGTCGCCGGCCAGCTCGCGGAGTTCGGCCATCGCGCGGTCCGCCTCGGCGGCCGCGCCGTCGAGCCGGTGCAGGTGCTGCTCGTCGCCCGTCAGCAGGTAGCCGCGCTGCGCGGCCTCGGCGTCGCCACTCGCTGCACCCAGCTCGTCCACCACGTTGAGCACCTGGTGGGTGTGGATCACCCAGCGCCCGCTCCGGATCAGGTTGCGGAGGTTGGCGAACGTCACCAGGGCGTTGAGTGCCAGGATGGCGATCGCGAACCCCAGGCCGACGGTCAGGATGCGCTTGATGGACCAGCTCATGCGGTTCACCGGGTCGGGTCAGGTCAGGTCGGGTCGGTTGGGGAGGCGCGGATCGCCAGGGCCTGTCAGCCTGAGCCCGGCGGGCCGAGGTACTCGACGGCCACGAGGGAGACGTCGTCGCGCAGACCGGCCTGGCCGCTCCAGCGGCCGAGTTCGGCGAGGAGCGCGGCGATGGCCCAGTCCAGGGGTTCGCCGCGGGACCGTTCGAAGGACTCGAGCATCCGCTCGCCGCCGAACGCCCGGCTGTCGCCGTCCAGGGCCTCGGGGATGCCGTCGGAATACACGAAGACGCGGTCGCCCGGGGCCAGCACCAGGTCTCGCTCCGTGTAGGGCTCGCAGGCCAGCCCGATCGGGAAGCTGCGAATGTCGTGGATCCGGCCGGGGCCCGAGGCCGGCAGGTGCGCCACTCCTGGATGACCGGCAGAGACGTACCGGAACGCGCCCGTCGCCACGTCGAGCACGCCGTAGACCATCGTGAAATACTGCTCGGTCGCCTCGTCGAACGGAAACAGCCGGTTGAGCCGGTCGGCCACCGCCGCGGCAGCCATCGGCCCGCCCGACCGACCGTTCGCCGAACCCGATTCTTCCACCCGCAGCAGCGACGCCGGATCCGACGGCGGCGACAGCATCCGGCTGAGCGACACCGAGAGCAACGCCGACGCCACCCCGTGCCCGCTGACGTCGAACACGTAGAGCGCGGCGTGGCCCTCATCGAGGGCAAAGACATTTAGCCCGTCGCCGGCCAGCTCGTCGCACGGCCGATAATGCCAGGCGAACCGGGCACCCTCCAGCGTTGGCTCGCCGCGCGGGAGGAACGTCTCCTGGATCCGCGCCGCCGCGTGCAGATCCCGGCGCATCCGGCGGTTCACCTCGGCCAGGCGGTTGTTGGCCTCGGTGAGGTCGCTGTTCCGCTGCTCCAGGCTCCGCTCGAGCCGGGTCGCTTCCTCGACGGCCCGCTTGAGCGAGAGATGAGCCTGGATCCGCGCCAGTACCACGGGGAAATCCAGCGGCTTCGAGACATAATCATTGGCGCCCAGGCGCAGCGCCTCAACGATGTCGCTGCTGTCCGACAGCGCCGTGGCCATGATGATGGGAAGCTCGGTCGCAGGATGCGCCTGCCGCAGCTCGCGCAGGACCTCCAGCCCGCTCAGGCCGGGCATCAGCACGTCGAGCAGCACCAGGTCGAACGAGTGCTCCCGCACCAGCTCGATCGCCCGGCTGCCGTCCCTGGCAACAGCCACGGCGAAGCCCTTGCGCTCGAGCCGGCGGGACAGCATGTCGCGGTTCGCCTCGTCGTCGTCGACGACGAGCAGCGTGCCCGATGGGCTGGTCATGTTGAGATCCATGGGCCAGCGCGGCAGAATCGCCCCGATCGCCGGGGGAATCCGCCCGCGACGGCCCTGGGAAGCCCGGAGGTTGGAGAATCAAGACGGCCGATCGAGCCTCTCCGTGTCCTCGACCGCCCGATGACCCCTCGTCCGACGTGGGATGACGGGTCGGGCTCACGCCTGTCCAACTTCTCCCCGTGCAAGCGGTGTGCCAACTCAAGGCGCCTGCCGCCCTTCCAGGAAAGCGAGCCCCGGCCGTCGATTGCGATCAACCCCCGAATCCGCCACAGTGGGCGCAAGGCCGACAGTTGTCGATGGCGAGAGGTCGGGACCGATGAGAAGCCTGGGCTGGCTGGTGCTGGCGATCGTCGCGGTGTATGGCTGCGCGGCGGCCGCGTTGCTCCTGCGCCGTCGGATTGGGGGCAGGGCGGGTGCCGTCGCCGGCTGGGGCTTTGTGGCGACCACCTTCGCCTGCCCGCTTCTCATCCCCGCCGCGAGCTCCGGGCTTCGCGCCGGCGCAGCGTTCTTCTCGGCCGACGTCATGTTCAAACTCGTGGACATCTTTCGCCGCCGAAGCCGATCGGGGTGGGATGCGACGCTGCGCCAGAATCTCTGGTTTTTGGTCCCGTTCCCGGCGTTCTCCGCCGTGGATCCCGACCACAAGCGGCGGTTGCGGCGTCCCGAGAACCCCTGGCCGCAGGTCGGTCGGATTGTCGGCGGCACGGCCGGGTGTCTTCTGGCGGTGCTGGTTCTCACGACGCTCACGCGCCTTGGCCCGGTCCGATCGAGCTTCGTTCTGAACCATGCCGCGATGTTGCTGACCTTCGTGGTGGCGATCGAATCGATTTCGCGGGTGATCTGCGGGCTCGAGCGACTGGCGGGATTCGACACCACGCCGGGCATCCGCAATGCCTATCTTTCGCGAACCGTGGCCGAATTCTGGCAGCGCTATAACGACCGGGTCCACACCTGGCTCTACCGCAACGTCTTCATGCCGAGTGGAGGCCGGCGCTCCCCGGCGCGTTCGATCCTGCTGGTCTTCCTGGTCAGCGGATTGTTTCACGAGGTGGCGTTCACCGTGGCGGCCTCGCGTCTGACCGGATATCAACTCGCGTTGTTCGCGATCCAGGGGCCGGCCGCGCTCGCGTCAGGTCCACTCGAGCGCCTGGCGAGGCGCGGCGGGCTCACGGGCCGGATCACGGCCCATGGTGCCACGATCCTGTTCCTCGCCGTCACGTCGGTCCTTTTCTTCGACGGCATGAGCCGGATCTTCCCGTTCGTCTACTCGGCCCGGTCGCCGCTACGATAGGCCCGGACACCGGCATCTGCCGCGGCCTCGACGGACGAGGCGGCGGGGGCTATGCTACGACCAGACGGGAGACACCGATGGACATCACACGCGTTGGCACAAGGCCGTCCACCCGGGGATCGGCCGACTACTTCACCGGCATGGTCCGCATCGACCCGTTGTTGCAGCCGCAGCCGCCGGCGCGCGCGGCCGGGGCGAGCGTTACGTTCGAGCCCGGGGCCCGGACGGCCTGGCACACCCACCCGCTGGGCCAGACGTTGATCATCACCAGCGGCTGCGGCTGGGTCCAGCGCGACGGCGGCCCGGTCGAGGAGGTCCATCCCGGCGACGTCGTCTGGTTCCCGCCGGGCGAGAAACACTGGCACGGAGCCACGCCCACCAACGGCATGACGCACATCGCCATCCAGGAACAGCTCGACGGCAAGACGGTCGACTGGCTCGAGCACGTGAGCGACGAACAGTACCGGATGTGACAGTCCGTCCCAAACGAGGCGAGCTGAGTCCCTCCTCGCGCCGATCCTCACGCGCCCGACGGCGGCGGATCGGCCTCGCGCGCCAGCGGCAGTTCGATGGTCACGATGAGGCCGGGGTGGCCGTTGGCACAGGAGATCCGGCCGCCGTGCAGGGCCACCGCGCGCCGGGCGATCGACAATCCCAGGCCGATGCCCCCGCTGGCGCGGCTGCGGTCCCCCTCGACGCGGAAGAACGGGTCGAAAATGGCCTCGAGCATCTCCTCGGAAACTCCAGGCCCGCGATCGCGAACGATCACCGCCACGGCCTGCTCGCGCCGAGTCGCGACGACCTGGATATCGGTGCCGGCCGGGGCGTGGCGGATGGCATTGCGGAGAACGTTCTCGATGGCGCGGCGGAGCAGCTCGCGGTCGCCGCGGATCGAGCCGGGCGCCTCGTCGCGGAGGGCCAGCCGCGTGCCGCCGGCCTCGGCCTCCATGCCGCAGTCATAAACCAGGTCGCGCAGCAGCTCGCCCAGGGCGACCGATTCCTTCGGCCGCGCCGACGGGTCGCCCTCGGCGCGGGTCAACTGGAGCAGCTCGTCGACCAGCGTCGAGAGCCGGACCACCTCACGCTGGATCCGGCCCAGGGAGGCGGCCCGGTCCTCGCTCGTCCGTGCCAGGTCCACCGCAACATCCAGCCGCGCCAGGGGGGAGCGCAGCTCGTGCGAGACGTCCTGGAGCAACCGGCGCTCGGCCGCGAGCAGCGTGGCGATCCGGCCGGCCATCTCGTCGAACGCTCGCGAGAGCTCGCCGATTTCGTCGCGGCGCCGGGATTCGGCCCGCGCCGACAGGTCGCCCCGCCCGAACCGGTCGACCACCCGGCGCAGGTGCCGCAGCGGCGTGATCAGGTGGATGGCCAGGATCGAGCCCATACCGACGATCACCAGCACGACCGCCCCATAGTACGGCAGAATATTGGGCGGCTCGAACCACGGACGGACGATCGTGATGAACCGGTATTTTCCCCGACGCGGCTTGCCGGCGAAGATGATGCGTCCGTCCGGCATCCGCGGCGGCCCCGTGCGCGGCGACCAGCGCCGGAGCAGGTCCGACCGATCGTCGCCCGTGACCAGGTCGCGGCCGTGCGCGTCGGTCAGCAGGTGCTGGCCGGGCACGCGGGCGTCGAGCCGTCGCAGGTGCTCCGCCAGACCCGCGGCCCCACGCTCCTCATACGACCGGCAGACCTCGTCCTCGGCCAGCTCAATCATGCGCCGGAACGGGTCGCTGTCCGGCAGACTCCGCCGGATCAACGTGTGGGCGATCGCCCAGTACGCCACGAGCGACAGCGCGAACGTCCCGATCGACCAGACGAGGACCTTGGCGAAGATCGACTGCATCGCTCACCATCCCCGGCCCGGCCCATCGCCCGCGCTGAACAGGTAGCCGACGCTCCGCACCGTCCGGATCAACGAACCGTGCGGGCCGAGCTTCTTCCGCAGGTTGCTCATGTGCACGTCAAGGCTCCGGTCGAATCGCGACGACCGGCGGCGGTACAGGGCGACCGACAGCTCATCGCGCGAGACGGCGCGCCCCGCGGCGTGGACCAGGAACTCGAGGATGTCGTACTCGACCGTGGTGAGCGTCAACTCGTCGCCGTCGAGGAACGCCTCGCGGGCCGAGGGCCGCAGCCGGACCGGGCCCGCCGCGAGTACGTCGATCTCCTTCGACGGCTCCCCCGCGCGTCGGAGCACGGCCCGGACACGCGCCAGCAGTTCGGCCGTCCCGAATGGCTTGGGCAGATAGTCGTCAGCGCCGGCGTCCAGGCCGGCCACGCGGTCATCTTGCCCGGTGCGCGCGGTCAGCATGATGACGGGCACCCGGCTCTGACGGCGGACCAGCCGCAGCATCGCCAGGCCGTCCAGGTCCGGCAGCATCACGTCGAGCAGCACCAGGTCGTGCCCGCCATCCAGCGCCCGCGCCAGCCCATGCCGGCCGTCGTTCGCCGTCTCCAGGCGGATGCCCCGCCGGCCGAAGAACTCCTGGAGCATCTCGCAAAGCTCGACATCGTCGTCCACCAGTAGCAGCGACACGCCGACTCCGGGATTTGACTCCCATTCGGCCATGCATCTCTCCACCATTGAACCCCTTCGATCGCCGCTCGTCCTGTCGCGCGGTCTCTGGTCAGACCCCAGCCACGCGATCACGCCCGGCCCTCGCGTCCTCCACAATGGACCTGGGCCCCTGCAATCCCGAGAGGTCCCATATAGATAGTAGAAGCGGCTTCCAGTCCGCGTTCTGACTCGAAAAAATCTAGGACAAACCCAGGTTCTCAGAAATCGCACTGACAAAGGTCCAGACGGGAACCAGTTTGACGGCAGGAAAGCCGCATGGCCGCGTTCGGGCTGGAGAAAACTCGGAGATGTGGCGGCGTCTGGTCGCAAACGCGGTCGGGCCGGGTTGCGTGCGGTCCGCCCCCCGGCCCTTCCGGACATCATCGTGGATTTCAAGGCAGACCCTCTCTCGCCCGAGAGGGTCGGAAGGGAGCGACTCGATGCCGGCCGCGGTCCCGCTCCAACGGCCGATCAGCGGAAGATGTGCTGGACGAAGAAGTACAGGTTGTTCTTCCACTCGGTCGGGTCGTGGGCGTTGCCGTCGACGTGCCAGACGTGCGGGACGCCCTTTTCCTTCAGGTAGGCGTGCACGCCCTGGCTGATCCGGATCAGGCCGTCCTTCTTGCCGCAGGCGACCCAGAGCAGCTTCAGCTTCTCCTTCGCGACGGACGGATCGGGCACCAGCTCGGCGGCCGGCTTCGTGTTGGGTGCCGCCGAGAAGGCGCCGACCCAGGCGAAGGTGTCGAGGTGCGCCAGCCCGAAGTTAAGCGACTGCCCGCCGCCCATGGACAGTCCGGCGAGGGCCCGGTGCTCGCGGTCCGCCTGCACCGAGTAGCGCGACTCGATCGTCGGGATCACGTCCCTGAGCAGGTCCTGCTCGAACGCCGCGAATGCCGGCCCGGTGGCAAACGGGTTCTCCCCGGGTCGGTCATCCTTCTGCGCCCGGCCGTTGGGCATGACCGCGATCATGGGCGTGACCTTCCCGTCGGCGATCAGGTTATCGAGGACGACGTTGGGCCGGGCGAAGCGCCGCCATTCCGTCTCGTCGCCGCCGATGCCGTGCAGGAGGGAGAGCACCGGATATTTGTGCTCCTTCTAGGAGCCCGGCGGCTGGGGTACCAGCATCGGGCTCGGTGGTCGGA
>JAKAUH010000975.1 GCA_021818605.1 Planctomycetota bacterium | reverse complement strand
GACCAGGTCCGCGCCGCGGTCGACGTCCCGCTCGGGATTCACACCCACAACGACGGCGAGCTCGCCGTCGCCAACGCCCTGGCCGCCGTCCGCCACGGTGCCCGCCAGGTCCAGGGGACGATCAACGGCCTGGGCGAACGCTGCGGCAACATGGATCTCTGTAGCGCCGCGGCGAACCTGGCGCTCAAGTACCCCGATTACGAGCTGCTCCAGCCCGGCCGGCTGGCGCAACTGACCGAGCTCTCGCGGTACGTTTACGAGATTGCCAACATGAATTTCCGCCCCGACCAGGCGTTCGTCGGCTCGAGCGCCTTCGCGCACAAGGGCGGCATGCATGTCCACGGCGTGCGGAAGAACGCCGCGAGCTACGAGCACATCGACCCGGCCACGGTCGGCAACGAGCGCCGGGTCCTCGTCTCGGAGCTCTCGGGCAAGTCCAACATCGCCGAGAAGCTCAGCGAGTACGGCCTCGAGCAGGACAACGAGCTGCTGGTCAAGGTTCTCGACCGCGTGCAGGACCTGGAGAACGAGGGCTACCAGTTCGAGGCCGCCGAGGCAACGTTCGTCCTCCTGGTCGAGCGGCTCGCCGAACGGCATCGGCCGAGCTTCGACGTGGTGAACTTCCACGTGAGCGTCTCGGGCAGGCCCGGCGGCCACGATACCTCGACCGAGGCGCCCATCAAGCTGAGGGTCGGCGACGCGACCGAGCACACCGTCAGCGAGGGGGACGGCCCGGTCAACGCGCTCGACGGCGCCCTCCGCAAGGCCCTCGACGGCCATTATCCGCGCCTCAAGGAAATGCACCTGGTCGACTACAAGGTCCGCGTCATCAACGCTCGGGCCGGGACCGCCGCCCGCGTCCGCGTCGTCATCGCGAGCCAGGACAACGAGGACGTCTGGGGGACCGTCGGCGTCTCCGAGAACGTCATCGAGGCGAGCTGGCTGGCGCTGGCCGACGCGTTCGAATACAAGTTGTCCAAGGACCGCCGCGCCGCCGCGAAGTGAGACGAGGGCCCCGCGATGACCGTCCGATCCGGCGATCCTGACCTGGCCCGCGTCACGGGCGAGGAGTTCGCTCGCTATTTCCGCCTCCTCGCCGCCCGCGTCGAGAAGGCCGCGACCGCCGTTCCCGAGGACCGGCTCTGGGCGAAGCCGTTTCCGTTCGGCAACAGCCTCGGCCACCTGGTGCTCCACCTGACCGGCAACCTCAACCATTATGTCGGGGCCCTCGTCGTCGGCACCGGCTACGTCCGCAACCGCGACCACGAATTCGTCGACCCCGCGAACGACCCACGGCACGAGATCCTCGCCCGGTTCCGCGAGGCGGTCGACATGGTCATCCGCACCGTCGAATCCCAGGACGAGGCCGGATTCGCCACGACGGTCCAGGCGCAGGAGCCGATCCGGACGCGCCTCGGCCTGTTCCTCGTCTGCGCGGCCCACCTGAACAACCACATCGGCCAGATGAGCTACCTGGTCCAGGCGCTCGAATCCAGCACGAACGAGCCGCCGGTGTGGTAACATCACGAACCATCGACGGCCGGCCGGGGTCGTCGTCAGCAGGTCAAGGTGCGCTTTCCGATCGATTGCGACCCGCTCCGGCGCGACAGGGCATGACGAGACATGACGACCACCGAACTCCCCAGGCAATACGATCCCCAGGACGCCCAGCAGCGCTTTTACCAGCTCTGGGTGACTCAGGGTTATTTCCGTGCCGACCCCTCCTCCGACCGGCCGCCCTATTGCATCGTGATCCCGCCGCCGAACGTCACCGGGGCCCTGCACCTCGGCCACGCGTTGAATAACACGCTCCAGGACATCCTCATCCGCTGGCGGCGGATGCAGGGGTTCGACGCCCTCTGGATGCCCGGCACCGACCACGCCGGCATCGCCACCCAGGCCGTCGTCGAGCGACGGCTGCTCGAGGAAGAGAAAAAGACCCGCCACGACCTCGGCCGCGAGGCGCTGGTCGAGCGCATCTGGGCCTGGAAGGACGAGTACGAGGCCCGCATCCTGGGCCAGCTCCGCCAGATGGGCTGCTCGTGCGACTGGTCGCGCACCCGGTTCACGCTGGATGACGTGTGCTCGCGCGCCGTCCGCCGGACGTTCTTCAACCTGTTCAGGGCCGGCAAGATCTTCCGCGGCCAGCGGCTGATCAACTGGGACACCCAGCTCCGCACCGCCGTGGCCGACGACGAGATCTATTACGAGGAAGTCCCCGGCCACCTCTGGACCATCAAGTACCCCGTGGCCGACTCGACCGGCGAGATCCTGCACATCGCCACCACCCGGCCCGAGACGATGCTCGGCGACACCGCCGTCGCCGTGCACCCCGACGACCCGCGCTACCAGCACCTGATCGGCAAGCAGGTCCAGTTGCCGCTCACCGGGCGGACCATCCCGGTCGTCGCCGACAGGTATCTGGTGGATCCGTCGTTCGGGACGGGCGTGGTGAAGGTCACGCCGGCGCACGACCCCAACGACTACATGGCCGGCCTGCGCAACAGGCTGCCGATGATCAACCTGCTCAATCCCGACGGCACCTATAACGAGCATGCCGGTGCCTACGCCGGCCTCGACCGGATCGTGGTGCGCAAGCGGGTCGTGAAGGACCTCGATGCCCAGGGGCTGCTCGAGCGGACCGACTCGTACCTGGTGCGGCTCAACCACTCGGACCGCAGCAAGACCCCGATCGAGCCGTACCTCTCGGACCAGTGGTTCGTGCGGATGGCCGACGAGGCCGACGGCGCGCCGGGCTTCGCCCAGCAGGCGATGGACGTGGTGACCTCGGGCCGGATGAAGATCCATCCCGAGCGCTACGCCAGGAGCTACCTCGACTGGCTGGGCGAGAAGCGCGACTGGTGCATCAGCCGGCAGCTCTGGTGGGGCCACCGCATCCCGATCTGGCACTGCGCCACCGCGACCGAGGCCGACCTGGCGCGAGCCTTCGCCGGCCGCGACGACATCGCCTGGCGGCCCGGCGAGTCGGGCGGCTGGCTGGTCTGCGCCCAGACCGACCTGGCCGGCGACGAGTTGGGGCCCGGGCACACGCTCGTGCAGGACCCCGATGTGCTCGACACCTGGTTCAGCTCGGCGCTCTGGCCGCACTCGACGCTCGGCTGGCCCGAATCGACGCCCGAACTGGCGAAGTACTATCCGACCAGCGTGCTCTCGACGGCCCGCGACATCATCACCCTCTGGGTCGCGCGGATGGTGATCTTCGGGCTGTTCAACTGCAACGACATCCCGTTCCGCGACGTGTATATCCACCCGGTGATCCAGGACGGGCACGGCAGGCGGATGTCGAAAACCGCGGGCAATGGCCTGGACCCGGTCGACATCATCGAAATCTACGGCGCCGACGCCCTGCGGTTCACCCTCGCCGCCGGCGCGACCGAGACCCAGGACACGCGGATCCCGGTCGAGAAGTTGAAGCTCTCCGACGGCCGGACGATCAATACTTCGGATCGCTTCGAGCAGGGGCGCAACTTCGCCAACAAGTTCTGGAACGCCGCGCGGTTCGCGATGATGAATCTCGAGGACTACGAGCCGGCCGGCGTCGACATCGCCTCGCTCCCGATCGAGGACCGCTGGATCATCGACGGGCTGGACCGGACGATCGCCGAGTTCACCGCCGACCTCGAATCCTTCGCCTTCGCCGAGGCAGCGCGCCGGCTGCGCGACTTCACCTGGGGCAATTTCTGCGACTGGTACGTCGAGTTCGCCAAGGGCCGGTTGCGTGACCCGTCGGCACGACCGGCCGCCCAGCGTGTCCTGGCGGCCCTGCTCGACGGCCTTTGCCGGCTGCTGCACCCGATCATGCCGTTCGTGACCGAGCAGGTCTGGCAGGGCCTCGCCAGCCTGGCGCCCAGCCGCGGCCTGCCCGAGCCAACGCCGGCCGAGCCGAGCGTCTGCATCGCCGGCTGGCCCCGTCCCATCGGCTGGACCGACGACGACGCCCGCCGCACGGTCGACCAGTGGTGCGAGGCGATCAAGGCGATCCGGAACCTCCGCGCCGAGCGCAACGTCCCCAGGGAGGCGAAGGTCGAGCCGATCATCCTGGCCACGACCGACCGGGCCGAGGGGATGCTCCGCCTGGGCGAGCGTTACCTCCGTAGCCTCGGGCCGGCCGAATCGATCGCGATCGTCCGCCCCTCGGGCGATTTCCAGCGCCCGGCCGAGTGCGCCGTCGCCGTGCTGGCCGACGCCGAGGTCCTGATCCCGCTCGCCGGCCTGATTGACCGCGAGGCCGAGCAGGCCCGGCACCGCAAGACCCTCGCCGACATCGACCGCCAGATCACCGGCCATCGCACGAAGCTCGGCAATGCGTCGTTCGTCGAGCGGGCGCCGGCCGAGGTCGTCGAGCAGACCCGCGCCAGGCTCGCCGAACTCGAAGCCCAGCGTGAGACCGTGCTCGGCCTGGTCGGCGATGCGCTCTGACCGCGACCCGACCCGACCCGACCCGACCCGACCCGACCCGACCCGACCCGACAGGTTCATCCTGCCCCCCTGCCCGCCTCGTGATGACTGGACTCCGTCCGATCGGCGCCAGTATCATCGTACCAGGTCAGGAGGCTGGCAGAGGCCGGGCGGATTGGTATTCTTGACCTGCGGCCTGCTGCCTACCCCCGACGACACACTGAGGTGCGAATGCCGTGGCGGTCCAGATGGAGCTCACGCGGATCATCATCAATGAGTCAAGCGACTCGCATATCATCTTCCTCAAGGAAGTCGATGGGGAGCGGATGTTCCCGATCGTCATCGGCTACTACGAGGCGACGAGCATCGAACGCCGCGTGAAGAACGTCACGACCCAGCGCCCGCTGACGCACGACCTCCTGGCCAATGCCATCGACCTGCTCGGCGGCGACCTCCAGGACATCTACATCAACGAGCTGCGGGAGCACACCTACTTCGCCAAGCTCCGCATCCGACACGAGGGCGAGATCATCGAGGTCGACTCGCGCCCCAGCGACGCCATCGCGCTGGCGGTCACGGTCGACGTCCCGATCTACGTCGCCGAGGACATCATCGATGAGGTAGGCCAGCAGTAGGGAATCGCGGCCAGAGGTCAGGGAATAGGGAATAGGGAATAGGGAATAGGGAATAGGGAATAGGGAATCGAGGTCAAGAGTGAGAAGCGAGGAAGCCCACGCGACGACTCCGCGAGAATCCTTGAAGGCTTTCCTCGCCCCTAACCCCTGATCCCTGACCCCTACACGAGGAGGGGTGCCAGAGTGGTCGATTGGGGCGGTCTTGAAAACCGCTGGGCGTCTCCGACGTCCCGTGGGTTCGAATCCCACCCCCTCCGTTGACTCTAGCCGTCTGGGCACGACAGAAAGCGTCTGACGGCTGTTTTCCAGGCTTTCGGCCTTCATCGACCCGAGAGCATTCGAGCGGGTCATCACGTCAGGAACCGACTCATCCCGACAGGAAGCGTCCCCTCCGGTGGGCAAATGGTGGGCAAAGACCTTGCTTATGGATGGGCCTTCCGGGCCGGATTCGAGGGCGTCCTGACGGTTCGGGCTGGCCGGGTCAGACTCTTGTCGGTGGGCAACCGGCCCATCCGTCCCGGTTGCGGCGAGAGTCTGATGGGTCGGCGCGGGCCGGGTCAGGTCCGGCAGGGCATCGAGGGCGGCGGATTGATCGAACAGGCCGACGTGGGCGTAGATTCCCAGGGTCAGGGTCGGCGTCGAATGGCGTGCGAGGGACTGGACGACCTTGACCGGGGCGTTGCTCATCGCCAGGGCGGTGACGTAGGAGTGCCGCAAGGCGTGGAAGTCGGCCACCCCCGAATCGGTCTCATAGGGCACGCCAGCGGCCTTCAGGTCGCTTCGGAGCATCAAGGCGGTATGTTTGGTCAGCTTGCCCCAGACGGGCTTGCCGGGGGCTCTGGCGGCCAACCAGAGGCGAAGGGCGGCGGCAAGCTCGGGCTGGATGGGCTGAACGTCGTCCCGACGGCGCTTGGAATAGGCGGCCTTGACTGTGATCGTCGGCGGGTCGGCTGCGAGGTTGAACGCCTCGGGAGTCAGGGTTCCGAGTTCGTTCGCCCGGAACCCGGTCCCCATTGCGACCCGATAGAGCGTCGCCCGGTCAGGGCCAGATTGCTTCAGGACGACGGGGCCATGCTCGGCGGCATCGAGGATGCGGCGGATGTCGGCGGCATCGAGGGCGCGGCGAATCCGGCGGCGGTCGGTGTCCGGGTTGGGACTGGTCAGGTGGGCCAGCGTGTGCTCTCGGGCTCGGCCGTCCCGCCAGAGCCATCGGCTGAATCCCTTGGTTTGCGTCGCGTAGTGATGGACCGACCGCAGCGAGGCGCCATCGTCGCGGATCGCTTTGAGCGCGGCCTGGATCTTGGACGGGGCCAGAGCCGAGATGCAATCCGCTCGGGCCAGCTCGATGACGCGGGCCACCCGGTTGCGGCACAAGTCGGCATGCTTCAACGTTGCCCCTCTGGCCAGCAAGTCGGCATGCCAGTCGGCCAGGTGGTCGGCCAGCGGCCGGGTCTGATGCTCTCGGCAGGCAACGTCCTTGGGGTCAACCAGACCGGCCCGGATCTTGGCGGCTTGTGACTCGGCCTGGCGGGCCAGTTCCTCAGTCGCCCGCCGGTCGGTGCAACCCTTGCGCTCGCGCTTGATGCCGTCCGCATCGACGTAGCGGTAAAACCACGTTTTGCCGCGCTTTCTCAGCGATGCCATGTCATC
>JAKAUH010000302.1 GCA_021818605.1 Planctomycetota bacterium | reverse complement strand
TCATCACGGCTTCTCCTCGGCCTGGCCGGCCTGCGACTTCCGGGCGTTGCGCTCCGCGGCCGCCTCACGCTCCGCCCGACCGGTCATGGGTACGAACAGCGTCGGCCTGAGCGGCTTCAGATTCACCTTGCCGTTGTGCTTCACACCCGTGTAGACGATCTGATTGAACCGCGTGCCCACCGGGATCACCAGCCGCCCGCCCTCCCTGAGCTGGTCCACCAGCGGTTGGGGAACCTTCTCCGGCGCGCAGGTCACGATGATCGAGTCGAACGGCGCCGCCTCCGGCCAACCCTCGTATCCGTCGCCGACCCGGGTGTGGATATTGGTATATCCCAGCTCCTTGTGGATCTGTGAGGCCCGCTTGCTGAGCGGCCCATGGATCTCGACCGAGTACACGTCCTTCACCAGCCGCGACAGGATGGCCGACTGGTAGCCCGAGCCCGTGCCCACCTCATAGACCTTGTCTCCGGGTTTGGGATCGACCACCTCCGTCATGAAGGCGACGACGAAGGGCGATGTGATCGTCTGGGCCTCGCCGATCGGGATCGACTCATCGTCATAGGCCAGCGCACGGAAGGCCGGTGGGACGAACCGGTGCCGCGGCACCGTCCGGAACGCTTCGAGTACCCGCTCGTTCTTGATCCCGCGGCCGATCAGGTGCCGCCGCACCATCCGCCTCCGCTCCCGGGCGGTGGGATCTTCGGCCGAGGCGTCTTCCTTCTTCGACTTCCCATCCTTGCCGCCGGGATTCTCGGGCTTCGCTTCCTGGGCCACGGCCTTCAGCCCAAACCACCCCGCTGGGGCCGGCGCCAGGATCAGCGCCAGTGCCCCCGCCGTTCCGATCAGCCAGTGCCGCCTCATCAGGCCCTCCTCGCGTCGATTGCCATCGCTGATCGATTGCCCGCCGCTCTGTCGCGTGTCCCTCATCATACTGCCCGTCGGGCATCGATGGGAGATCCGCGGCGGGGGAGACATCGAGAGAAGAGACTCCGCAGCCGTTCGCGCCCGTTTCTCGACGGATGATCACCGCCGCGCACCGACCGTGTCCACGTCGCGCACCGTGATCAGCCGCGTGCCCAGCTCCTGGCTGTAGTGGACGGTTCCGCGCACGCCGACCCGCTTCGTCCCGAGTGCCTCGACATCCAGGCCGGGTGGCATATCGAGGTACGCGAGCGTCTGTCCTTGCCGGCCGACCAGGACGTGCAGCCGGTGGCCATTAACCATGCGGGCCGATGG
The DNA here is from genome assembly GCA_021818605.1 of Planctomycetota bacterium. Lineage (GTDB taxonomy): Bacteria > Planctomycetota > Planctomycetia > Isosphaerales > Isosphaeraceae > JAKAUH01. Next base: position 5,471 of record JAKAUH010000302.1, on the reverse strand, counting down.
CTGGACCAGCCCGACCGCCGCATAACTCACCGTACGGTTCAGGTCCAGCTCAGCCAGCCGCCGCTCGAGCAATGCGACTCCGGCATCGCGGTGTCGGCTGCGTGCCAGAACCTCCTGGAACTCGCGCGCGGCCGCTGACGCCTGCTCGTGCCGCGTGACGCGAGCCAGTCGCATCCGCAGCACTTCCTCGACTGCCGGCTGATCCCCCCAGCGCCTCAGCAGATCCTGGTAGCCCGATCGCACCGGCTGAAGGTTCCATCGGTCGACCGGCTGGTCGACAAGAATCGACCGATGCATCCGGTCCAGGCGGCCGATCGCCGCACGGGCCTCCGGCGGCAGGCCGTCGGCTCCCTGCGCGCGCCGCGCCGGGTCGTCGATCGGCACCTGGTAGGCTGCCAGCACCTCGACGGCAGCCTGCCGTCGCGGCGGCGATCCCAGCGCCTCGGCACGGACGTGGCACCTCGCCCCGACTGGTGGCGCGATCGCCAGCCACTTCGTGGCCGATGGCCCTCGGCCCGTCTGCAGCGGCGGCCGATCGACCAGATGGACCCACGTTCCACCCGGGACCTCGACCCACGCCGGACCCGGCATCCGCGCGCCCAGATGGCCGGCCCGGGCCACCACTCCACGCCCGACAATCCGCGCCCGGCCCGCCATTCCCGACCCCGGGCCGCCGTCGGGCCCGGTTTTCTCCCGTTCGTCCATCGCCAGCGATGCCCGCTCGACCCAGCCGATCGCCCCCGGAGGCGGGTCAATCTCCGCCCACCCGTCCTCGCGCCGCCGAATCCGGACTCGATCCCCTCGCACGAGGGTGGCCATCCCGAACGACGACTCATCCGGACGGACGTGCACCTCAACCTGGTCGGCCACGACCACCTGTGTCTCCAGCCGATCTTGCTCCCGGCCAGACGACGCTCGGACCACTCGCGGCGCATCAACGGCGGACACCTGGCCAGCTTCAACCAGGCTCAGCACGGCCATCATTCCACACTGAAACAGCCACGCGAGCATGAACGTCGTCTTCCGTGATCGTGATCGTGATCGTGATCGCGGTTTCGTCCGGCATCGAGTTCGCCGCTGGAACTGGGAGGTCCGGCGATTCTGGATCCGACCGATGATCCCTCATCGGCCAGGGAGTTGCGCTTGATAACCCGGATGTCGCCGACCGTCAAGCCACGTCGCCTCTTGCGTTTGATCCGATCGAGCGGATAGGATAGGATTTTTCCCGTCCGCCTACGAAGGCGGATCGAGGATGATCGGACATCACGCATCCAGACCAGACGCGGCGGCCCGGGCGGTGCGGCACCCCCGGCCCGGCCCCATTGTTGGCAACGCCGCCGGTCGGCCGCAGGAGTTCCATTCGGATGTACGCGATTATCGAGGACGGAAGCCATCAGTTCCGGGTACGCGAGGGGGACCGCATCCAGGTCGACCGCCGCGACGGCTCGCCCGGCGACGAACTGGTCTTCCCGAAGGTCCTTTTCCTCGGGGGTGGCGACGGCGAGCCACAGATTGGTGCCCCCACTCTTGAGGGCGCCCGAGTCGTCGCCAGGATCGTCAACCAGTTCAAGGCCAAGAAGATCATTCTCCAGAAGTTCCGTCGGCGCAAGAACATGCGCCGCCGCAACGGACACCGTCAGCCCTACACGATGGTGCAAATCACCAGCGTCGGTTGACCACCGCGTTCGCGCTCGGCGCCGATCCACTCCTTTCCGATTTTCCCAGGCCGCCCTGGTTTGCCGATTTTCCGGCAAGCCGGCGGCTTTTTCATTCTCCCCATGGTACGATAGCCGCTCTCCGTTACGGTGCGAGCCGATTTCCGAGTCCGGGCTGAGAGCGATCGAGCAACCACGCGCCGATCGTCGCGACCCAGGTCGTGTCATCATGCCCCTTCCGCGGAACCTTCACAGTCCCCATATTTGAACGGCGAAATTCGAGGTTCGAGGGTGATTCCTGCTCCCCTTTCGTGTCAAACTGGACGGGTCTGGTGAGGACTCATCGGGGGATGCAGCGCGGTCGGCGGGCGGATCTCGCTGGGCTGATCGGTCCGGATTCTCTGCCAGCCGATACGGAGGATAGGGCCGTACCTCCCATATCGATCGCCCGGGGGATCGGTCTCGGAATCCGGTTCGTTTTTTCTGGACAGCAGTGTACATCCGTGATATAGAGTCGACCGAATCCCGACGCGGAGCTCGGGCCGTTGGATGGGATCGGAGTCGTCGATACCGGGAGGCGGGACATGGTGACGGTGGGTGAGCGAGGAGCGGGCGTCTCGGTGGCGGACGGCGAGGGCGCGAGGACGGCGGCCGATCGCGCGGGGAATCGCGTCGGGATGCACGTGCCGCGGGTCTTCAGCCGCGAGGGGACCAACCCGTTCGACGAGGTTGACTGGGACCTGCGCACGGCCGAGATCAAGGACGAACGGGGCCGGCCCATCTTTCAGCAGGTCGACTGCGAGATCCCGCGCTCGTGGAGCCAGCTCGCCACGAACGTCGTCGTCAGCAAGTACTTCTACGGCGACGTCGCTTCCGGCAACGGCAGCCCCGCCGAGGGGAAGCGCGAATACTCCGTCCGCCAGTTGATCGACCGCGTCACCCGCACCATCGCCGACTGGGGCAAGGAGGACGGCTACTTCGCCACCGCCGACGACGCCGAGCGGTTCTATGACGAGTTGACCGCGCTTTGCCTGCACCAGTACGGTTCGTTCAACTCGCCCGTCTGGTTCAACGTGGGCCTTTTCCACCATTACGGCATCACGGGCCCGGCCAACAATTTCCGCTGGGACGAGGAGACCCGCTCGGTCACGCGGGCCGCCAGCGCCTACCAGTATCCTCAGGCCTCCGCCTGCTTCATCCAGAGCGTCTCCGACGACATGGAGGGCATCATGCGGCTCGCGACCAGCGAGGCGATGCTCTTCAAGTTCGGCTCGGGCACCGGCACCGACCTGTCGACCCTCCGCTCCAGCAAGGAGAAGCTTTCCGGTGGCGGCAAGCCCTCGGGCCCCGTCAGCTTCATGCGGGTCTATGACGCCATCGCGTCGGTGGTGAAGTCGGGCGGCAAGACCCGCCGCGCCGCCAAGATGCAGACCCTCAAGTGCTGGCACCCCGACATCCTCGAATTCATCGAATGCAAGATCAACGAGGAACGCAAGGCCCAGACCCTCATCCGCGCCGGCTACGAGGCCAACTTCAACGGGGCCGCCTACAGCTCCGTCATGTTCCAGAACGCCAATCTCTCCGTTCGCTGCACCGACGCCTTCCTCCGCGCCGCCGAGGCTGACGACGACTGGACCACTCGCGCCGTCACCACCGGCCGGCCGGTCGAGACCTACAAGGCCAGAGCCCTCCTCGACAAGATCGCCGAGGGAACCTGGCTCTGCGGCGACCCCGGCATGCAGTACGAGGACACCATCCAGCGCTGGCACACCTGCCCCAACACCGCCCCCATCAATTCGTCGAACCCTTGCAGCGAGTACATGTTCATCGATGACTCGGCCTGCAACCTGTCCTCGCTGAACCTGATGAAGTTCCGCCGTGAGGATGGCGGGTTCGACGTCGAACGGTTCCGCGCCGCGGTGCGAATCTTCATCACGGCGCAGGAGATCCTGGTCGATCGCGCCAGCTACCCGACTGACCGGATCGCGGCCAACAGCCACAAGTTCCGCCCGCTGGGCCTGGGCTACGCGAATCTCGGCAGCCTGCTGATGGCCTCGGGCCTGCCGTATGATTCGAACGAGGGCCGCGGGCTGGCCGGCGCGATCACCGCGATCATGCACGGCCAGGCGTACCTGTCCAGCGCCGAGCATGCCGCCCACGTCGGTGCCTTCGACGGCTTCGCCGTGAATCGCGAGCCGATGCTCCGCGTGATGGAGAAGCACCGCGACGCCGTCGAGTCGATCGACCCCTCGGCCCCGGCCGACCTGCTCGACGCGGCTCGCTCCGTCTGGACGGAGTGCCTCGATATGGGCCGCGAGCACGGCTATCGCAACAGCCAGGTCACAGTTCTGGCCCCCACCGGCACCATCGCCTTCATGATGGACTGCGACACCACCGGCATCGAGCCCGACATCGCGCTGGTGAAGTACAAGCAGCTTGCCGGTGGCGGCATGCTCAAGATCGTCAACCGCACGGTCCCCATGGCGCTCGAAAAGCTCGGCTACGACGAGCCCGAGGTTCGCCACATCCTCGATTACATCGACAACAACGACACCATCGAGGGCGCGCCAGGCCTGAAGGAAAAGGACCTGCCGGTCTTCGACTGCGCCTTCGCCCCGCCTCTGGGCGGGCGGAGCATCCACTTCCGCGGCCATCTCAAGATGATGGCGGCCGTGCAGCCGTTCCTCTCGGGCGCCATCAGCAAGACGTGCAACGTCCCGAGCGAGGCGACCGTGGAGGATATTCGTGAAGCCTATCTCGAGGGCTGGCGTCTGGGCCTCAAGGCCCTGGCGATCTACCGCGACGGTTCCAAGGGGAGTCAGCCGGTGAGCACCAAGTCCGAATCGCCCCGCGACTCGGCCGAGTCTGCGGCGCAGGCAACCCCGTCGCTGGCCGCGGCTGCGCCAATCCCCCCGTCAGCCTCCAGGCTCGAACCGGTCGCGCCGAGCCCCGCTCTGGTGGCGGCCCCCGTGGCAGCATCGGCGACGGCCCCCGTGCAGCCGAGGCGCGAGCGCTTGCCCCACACTCGCCGCAGCATGACCCACAAGTTCGACATCCAGGGCCATGAGGGGTACATCAACGTCGGCTTCTACCCCGATGGTCGCCCGGGCGAGCTGTTCATCACCATGGCCAAGGAGGGTTCGACCATCGGCGGTCTGATGGACGTCCTCGGCACGGCCATCTCGATCGGCCTCCAGTACGGCGTGCCGCTGGAGGTCTTCATCAACAAGTTCGCCCACAGCCGGTTCGAGCCCGCCGGGTTTACCAGGAACCCCGACATTCCCATCGCCAAGAGCATCGCGGATTACATCTTCCGCTGGCTCGGTATGGAGTTCATCCCCGGCTATCGCGAGGCGAACGCTCCCAGGCGGCCCGCGGCCGACTCGACGCTCGAACCCGAGCCGGTTGCCGTCATGCCGGTGCTCAAGGTCAACGGCCATCGGACCGCGACCATCGCCGACCTCGAGCACGCCGAGGCCATGGGCTCGTATCACCATAACGATCAGGACAGGCCCCTCGAGGCCGGCAAACTCAGCATCGACGAGGGTCTCGGCGAGCAGGATCGCCAGTTCGCCCACTTCCAGAGCGACGCCCCCCCGTGCGACAATTGTGGAGCCCTGACGGTCCGCTGCGGCACCTGCTACCGCTGCTTCAACTGCGGAAATAGCATGGGCTGCTCCTGATCTCGTGCCACGCCACGACGTCCTACCTCAACGGGCCTCGCCTCGACCCATGCGCGGCGAGGCCCGTCGCACTCAGAGGATCTGAAAGAATCGTCGAAAAGGAACCGAGAGCAAAGAGCGAAGCAGCAGAACG
>JAKAUH010001094.1:1058-6749 GCA_021818605.1 Planctomycetota bacterium | reverse complement strand
CTCGAGCTGGGCATCGACATGGGCGCCGTCGACCTCGTCTGCCAGGTCGAATCACCCGGCGAGGTCTCGCGCGGGTTGCAGCGCGTCGGGCGGGCGGGTCACGTCGTCCGAGGGACCAGCCGGGGTCGCCTGATCGCCAAGACGCCCGCCGACCTGCTCGAATCGGCCGCGCTCACTCGCGCGATGATCGAGGGACAGATCGAGCACCTGCGCGTCCCTCGCCGATGTCTGGACGTCCTGGCGCAGCAGGTCGTCGCCTGCGTGGCGGTCGAGCCGTGGGACGTGCCCGCGCTCTTCGACCTCGTCCGCGGCGCCGAGCCGTATCGCGACCTGACTCCCGAGGCGTTCGAGAGCATCCTGCGGCTGATCTCGGGCCGGTTCCCCGGTCCTGGCCTGCGCGACCTCCACGCCCGCGTGGCATGGGACCCGATCCACAACCGGCTGCACGCGCTGCCCGGCACGGCGCAGCTCGCGCTCGTCGGCGGCGGCACGATCCCCGACACGGGGCAGTTCCCCGTGTACCTCGGCGACGGCGGCCCTCGGCTCGGCGAGCTGGACGAGGAATTCGTGGCTCGGCGAGCTGGACGAGGAATTCGTCTTCGAGCGCCGGGTCGGCGAGACGTTCGTCCTGGGCAACGCCGCCTGGCGGATCGACGCCATCGAGCCCCACCGCCTGCTCGTCAGCCGCGCCGAGGGGCAGCCCGGCGTCATGCCGTTCTGGCGCGGCGAGGCCGCCTCGCGATCGCCCGAACTGGGCGAGGCCGTCGGCCGGCTCAGCCGCGAGATCGCCGCTCGGCTCGACGATCCCGATGTGCTGAAATGGCTCGAGAACGAATGCCGGCTCGAGCCCGACGCCGCCCGGATGCTCGCCGGCTTCCTCGACCGCCAGCAGCGAGCCACCGGCGCCATCCCCGACGACCGCACGATCCTCATCGAGTCATTCCGCGACCAGGCCGGCGAGCTCGGCCTGGCGGTGCTCACCCCCTTCGGCGGCAAGATGCACCTCGGGCTGAAGATCGCCCTCCTGGCGCGGATCCGCCGACGGTTCGGCGTGACCGTCGCCGGCCTGCACCTCGACGCAGGCCTGATGTTCCGCCTGCCGGGCCTCGACGAGCCGCCGCTCGACCTCCTCGACGGTCTCACCGCCGCCCTGGCCGAGGAGCTGATCCGCGAGGAGCTACCCGAGACAGCCCTCTTCGGCCTGCGATTCCGCCAGGCGGCCTCACGGGCCCTGTTGATGCCGCGGCCCGACCCCACCAAGCGCACGCCGCTCTGGCTCCAGCGCCTGCGCGCGAAGGACCTGCTCCAGGTCGCCCGCGTGTACCCGGATTTCCCGATCGTCCTCGAGGCGTTCCGCGAATGCCTCGACGACGACCTCGACCTGCCGAGGCTCCGCGAGTTCCTCGACGCCGTGCAATCCGGCACGATCCACGTGGTCCGCCGCGCGGGCGATACGCCCTCGCCGATGACCTCCGAGATGGTCTTCGCCCTGACGGCAAATTACATGTACTCGTGGGACGAGCCGACGCGCGCCGATCGCCGGCCGGCACCTTCGGTCGTCGACCAGGACCTGCTCGGCCCCCTGCTCCGCGACGGCGCACCCGCCGACGGCGACTGGCTCGATCCCCGCGCGATCGGCCGCGTGAATACCCGCCTGCGCTGGACGGCGCACCCGCCACGCACCGCCGACGAGATGGCCGAGCACCTCCGCCGGCTCGGCGACCTGACCGACTCGGAAATCGTCGGCCCGATGGAGTCGTTCCTGGCCGCACTCGCGGAATCCGGCCGGGCCGGCGTGATCGAGCTCTTCGGCACCGCCGAGCCCCGCCGCCGGATCGCCACCGAGGACCTGGCGCTCTACCGCTCGGCCTTCGCCGGCCTGATCCTGACAGACAACGGCCCGCCCGCCGGAAAGCCCACGACGACCGACGAGCCGTCCCCCGCCCAGGCCCGCTCAACGATCGTCGAACGCTACCTGCACACCCACGCCCTGGTCGGCCTGCGCGACATCACGGCCCGCTACCCGATCCCGCCGCACGAGGCGCTCGAGCTGCTCGAGCGGTGGGCCCTCGAGGGGAAGGCGATGCGCGTCGGCGGAGCGGGAGATAAAGACGACGACGGCCGCTGGGCCGATCGCGACAACCTGGCCGAGATCCGCCGCGCGACGATGGCCATCCATCGCAAGGAGAGCCTGACGGTCCCGCCCGAGGTCTTCGCCGACCTCGTTCTGCGCCGGCAGCACGTCCACCCGTCGACGCGAGGCGAGGGCGCGGCATTCGTGGAGGTGGTGCTCGACCGGCTCCAGGGCCTGTCCCTGGCGGCGCGAGCGTGGGAGTCGGAGGTCTTGCCGCGCCGGGTTGCGGGCTACCGCCCGGCGTGGCTGGACGACCTGCTCGGCCGCGGCGGCTGGCTCTGGCGGGCCGACGAATCGGGCCGAGGCGAGCCCCGGGTCGCCGTCTTCCGCCGCGAGTCGCTCGCCATGCTCGATGCGCCCGGCTCGGCCGAGGGGCTCGCCGAGCCCGAGTCCCGCGTGCTTGAGACACTCGGCCGCCTGGGTGCCAGCTTCGCCGCCGAGCTGGCGCGCGAGTCGGGGCTCGAGCCCTCGAAGGTCCGCCGTGCCCTGCTCGAGCTGGCTGGCCGCGGGCTGATCACGAACGACCGCTTCGACCCGATGCGAATCCGCTCGGACCCGACCCTCTCGGCCCTGGCGGAGGCCGCCAGCGCGCGGGCCGCCGGCCGCTCGTTGCGCCTTCGCCCATCCCGGGCCCTCGGCGCCCACGCCGAGGGGCGCTGGTCGCTGCTAAAGACTCGCCCGACCGACGACCCCGAGGAACGCCTGCTCGCCTGGGCCGCCGCGCTATTCGACCGGTACGGCGTGCTCGCCCGCGAGGTCGTCGCGCTCGAGCCGAACGCCCCGGGCTGGGGCGAGCTGGCGCCCCTCCTGGCCCGCGCCGAGTGGCGGGGCGACGTCCGTCGCGGTTACTTCGTCGAGGGACTTTCTGGGGTCCAGTACGCCGAGGCCGAGGCGGCTGACGAGCTGGTCCAACTCGCCGCGAGCCCGGGCCACTCGGCCGGCCCAGGTGCACCGACCGTAACACCGGTCTTCCTCGTCCCTGCGATCGATCCGGCGAATCTCTACGGTGCCGGTGCGCCGCTGGACGTCGAGCTGCTCGACGGCGGCTCGGCCCGGCTGCCCCGGGTCGCCGGCCACTTCCTGGCGATGCGAGACGGACGGCCCGTCCTGATCGTCGAATCGTACGGCCGGCGACTCACCGCCCTGCCATGGGCCTCGCCGCCCGACATCGATTCCGCGCTGAAGCTTCTCTCGAGCTTAACCGGACCGGGTCGACGCGTACTCAAGGTCGAGTTGTATAATGGAGTCCCTGCGGCGGAGGCACCCGCCTCCGCCCGGCTGGCCGAGCTGGGCTTCGTCCGTGATTATCCCGGCATGGCCTACTACGAGACCTGGGCGGCCTCGGCCGCCGGCTCGACCTGACAGGACGAGGACTGGCTCCGAGTCCACCAGTTGCCCCGCGGACGAAATGGGGACTGGTTCCCGGTCTTCGAGGTGCCTGGCCCCATTTCGTCCGCGTCCCGAGCGCACAAACCGGCCCCGCCCGACGCACCCGGAGTTCCGCGATGGATAGGAATCCGCAATCGACGCCCGTCCCCGCCGATCTCGCCGCCGCCCCTTTCTCCACCCCTGCGGCAGGCCAGACCCAGTATGACTGCATCATCATCAGCGACCTGCACCTCGGCAGCGACGTCTGCCAGGCCAAGCTCCTCGAGGAGTTCCTGATCTGGGCCGTGAACCACTGCCGCCAGTTGGTGATCAACGGCGACATCTTCGACGACCTGAATTTCAAGCGCCTGACCAAGCGGCACTTCGCCTGTCTGAAGGTGATCCGCCGCAACTCCGACCGCGACGACTTCCACCTGGTCTGGGTTCGCGGCAACCACGACGGGCCGGCCGGCATCGTCAGCCACATCGTGGGCGTGGACATCCTTGATGAATACATCTACGACAACGGACAGGTCCGGCTGTTGATCCTGCACGGCGACCAGTTCGACACGTTCACCACGGGCTATCCCCTGCTGACCGGGCTGGCCAGCGGGGTGTTCTACTACATCCAGAAAACCATGCCCCACGGTGCAGCGCGGTGGATCCGGCGGATCTCAAAACGGTGGCAGCGGAACAGCCAGCGCGTCCGCGACCGCGCGATCGACTACGCCCGCGGCCGCGGGTTCCGGTTCGTCACCTGCGGCCACACCCACCTTCCGCTCGAGGCCGACCAGAACGGCGTGCACTACGTCAACAGCGGCACCTGGACCGACTATCCGCCCTGCCCGTTCGTCGCGGTCAAGGGAGCCGAGATGACCCTCGAGCACTGGCCGATGACCCAGGCCATCCCCACGCCCGAACCCCCGATGACTCCGCAACCGCGAGTCCAACCTGCGCCGCCGTTGCCGGCCATGAGCTGATCAGCGGCATTCGCCGACAGCGCTCGACCAGAATAGAATCCCGTTTTTGACGCAAGAGGTTCGTTCGACCAAACCGCCATGACCGGTCCAGTTGCACAGATCGTCGCTCTGACCTGTTACGGGAATGCCTTCCTGAGGGGCGACGCCGTTCCCCGCTTCTTTCCCTCGAATTCCACCTGCCAGTTTTGTGACCGCGTGACATTCGTCCAGGACGTAAGACCGCTGCCTGGCGTGCGAAGCGAATTCGAAGTCGCGACGAATCCTGACGAGTGGTTTGCCTACCTCAAGCAACGAAGTGGACACCGCATTCGGCTGTGGCGTGAGGCGCAGAATGATCCGTGGTTTCCGGACAAGATGACCGCGGGCTACGTGGACGGTGGTGGAACCTGGAAAATGGAGATCTTGTTACCCAAAGAGCGCAGCGAGTTCTGGCAGGCGCGATGGGAAGTGTGGAACCAGAAAGCTCCAGATCGCCGGATCTGGAGGGTGACCTACCGGCGGGTCGCCAAGGGCAGGAACAAGCCGTACGCAAGTCTGACTCTCGAGGCGATCGAGGAACGTTTTCTCCAGGCCCTTCGGGAGATTCAGGCGTTCTCTCAGCGGCTCGATTGTGGCGGGTTTACAGGCTACTTTTCTCAAGCTATCAATGCACTGAAATGTGTGGATCGGAAAGTTTACCACAAGGATCTGTCACCTCCCGGTCTCCTACCCGCGGAAGCATTGGCGGTTCTGGACGCCGCACAGTTCGCCTGGGTTTTTGGCGGCATGGGTTCATGGAATGACATGTGGTTTGACGGAGAGGATGGGAAGGAATACGAGAGGGTTTCTGAGCAGCTCTTTCAGGCGCTACCGAGGCCATTTGTGTGGCCGCGAACAGAGCCTCCCGAAGAGTCGAACCAGATGGTCAAGCGAACGAGAGCCAGTCGATTCGCGGGGCTGAAGGTTAGATACCAGGAAGATCGGGAACCGGTAGCCGGGGCGCAGTTCGTTTGGCCAGCCTCTGGCAGGCCGACCCGGCCGACCGTGTCACCCGCTCCGTCCCACCGTACCCTTCCAGGCCCCTGGCGGCCCTCGCCGCCGCAGGCTGGAACCCGACGGACGCCAGGATGCCACCGGCCCGGCACCAACAGATCGGGGTCTTCCGCGAGCCGCATGAGCCAGCGCCACAAGCTCCCCGACAAAGACGTTGGGAAAAGAGGACGAGATGAG
>JAKAUH010001094.1:0-1048 GCA_021818605.1 Planctomycetota bacterium | reverse complement strand
TCGACCGGTCGTGAAGTAGTTCAATGGCTCCGCGATGGTGGCTCGCTTCTCGGCCGCCGCTGCCAGCGTTGCCGATCCTCGTTTCGGATTCCATTCAGCCGCTCACTTGCCGAAACCCTCGGGCGCCACCGCAGTGATCGCATACTCCGGAGCGAAGCTCGCGATCCCACTGGGCGATGTGGCAGCGGTCCCGGCCCAGAAGGCGTAGAAATATCTATTATAGGGCAGGTGCGTATGCGCCGGACTTGTTGGGGGCAGCATGTCGGCGGGCAATTCAGCCTGCACCTTGTCGCCTGACACCTGGACGTTTCCGGCCGGCAAGGTCTCCTTGCGGCCCGTTGCCCCCGACTTTTTGTAGAGCTGGACTGTGCCAGTCGGACTGGTCGGACCGGTCGTGATCGTGACGACGGCATCGTAGTAGATCATTGGCCGGTTAGGGAAACCTCCCGGAGACGATGCGCCCCCGCGATCGATTCCGAAGGTGTAGACTGCTGGCTGAGTCGTGCTGATTGGCCCAAGCACCTCACCCGTGAAGACGAACCCTTGGCCGCGAATAAGCCGGCCGTTGGCGCCGATCGCGTCGAGATTCGGCGACCGGACGCCGACGAAAGGCCCGTAGAACATCGGAACCTTCAGGACATGGCCGCCCACGATCTTCTCGTTCAGCGGGTGCTTCCGCTGGCTCTCGTGATAAAGCTCACCGCTGGGAACAGGCAGGTGGGTGGGCGCGAGATGTGGGATGAAGCTGGGGCCGGTCATGTGGCTGAGCAATTCTCGTGTTTCCAGCGCCTCCAGTCTGGGGCGATTGCTCCGCTGGTCGACCAGGCGATTCGAGCGGGTTGCTCCCGGAAACAGCGAAATGGGCATGACAACCTCCCTGTCATTCCGAAGCCGCGACGGATCGGAGAGTAACGCCATGTCGCGGGATGATCCGCCTCCCGCGCAGCCACTAGTGTCTCCGCTCGCAACTCTTGCAATGAATTCCCCGGACAACCTGAGAAGCTAATCAGAGGCTCCTCAACGTTCCCGGCATAAGAAACGCCTGTTT
>JAKAUH010000552.1 GCA_021818605.1 Planctomycetota bacterium | reverse complement strand
GGCGATCGGCGGAGTCTATAACGGCTACCTGCCGAACGTCGAGGGAGCCAGCCCGTCGCCCGGGCCGTCGTAAGTCGGCGGGACCAGGAGCGTCTCACCCGCGTTCCTGACGCCGAAACATGGCATCATCGGCGCGATCCTGTACAATTACCCGGCCCGAGTCATCGGCAACGTGGACTTCGACCAGCAGGCCTGGCAGGTGGCGCTGCACCTGGGCCGGGCCAACTCGATCCGCGCCGATGAGGGGCAGCCCATCGTGATCTACTCGATCGCGAAGACCGGTCCGTACGTGACGATCACCTCGCCGGTGGGCGGAACGATCGCGATCGGGCGAGACTTCCGGGCCGGTGGCGGCGCGGTCATCCTGGGCGGCCCGGGCGTCAACATGACGCTCGGCGACAACGTCTCGATCGGCCGGCACGCGGTCGTCCAGACCTCGTCATTCGGCTCGGGATCCACCGTCGGCGACGGCGCGTACGTGCTCAACTCCTCCTTCCCGGCCGGTACGGTGATCCCGGCCGGGGCCATCTACATCAACAACAAATTCGAGGGGTACGTGCAGCCGTGACGTTGCACCCAGCTCCCGGAGAGTTCGGCTGCTCCTCGGGGTCGGAAGCTGGAAGCGGGGAAGTCCGATCGACGGGCTTGAAAACCCCATCCTTCGCGCGGCCGCATCCCCATGGCCTACCCGTCGCCGAGATCGGGACATCCTTGCTCGTTGACGACCAGCACACAGTCCGCCCGGACGCCCGGCCGCCCAGACTCTGCCATTAGATTCGCCTTGACGCGATGCCGCGACCCGACCAAACTGAGCCGAGCAACCAAGGCAACACGGACGCGTCCGCGAACTCTACCGGAGCCAGGCGAGACATGGATGTCTGGAACAAGATTCGCCCATTCGGGCGGATACTGTGGGTGGCATTGACTCTCTTGACCGTGACCTGCGCCCGAGTCCAGGCCGATCCGATGTACTCGATCGTGGACCTTGGTGCGGGGCCCGTCACCTACGGCCAGGATTCGAGCGGCGAGTCCACCATCACCGGGGCAAACGGCGGAACCTACCTCTTCAACCCCGCGCAGAACTACCTGCCGGCCCAGTGGAGCAGCACGAACCAGGGCGTACCGACCCCGGTTCCCGCCCCCATCAACAGCCCGGATACCTATGGGAACCCCAGTTTCGCGTACACCACATCGACCCTTGTCACGATGAACAGCCAGGGCCTGGCGGCTGGCCTCGACAACTACGGAGTGGCCGGGCATCTGGCCAATACGGAAGCCTTCGTCACGCAGCAGCAGCCGAACGGTTCCTGGGGAACGCCCATCCCGCTCTGGTCCGGGGAGCCGGGATTTGGTCTGGGTGGCGGCGACGTCGGTATCCAGGGCATCTCGCGGACCGGGCAGGTGCTTGGTCTCGGGTATAACATGGGCGGGTCTAGCCCGGGTTTGTACGGCGAGCCATCGGGCTACGGCATGTTCGTTTATGATTCGAAGTCGAACTCCTTCACCAGCATCAGCAATCTCATCGCCTCGATCAAATCTCCGTCGGGGCAGAACTGGTTCTTGAATGATCCCGTTGGTCAAATCGACAATCAGGGCCGGATCCTGATCGTGCAAAACGTGTATGAAAACGGCTACGGCGGTCAGACCAACAGCCTCTTGCTGGTCCCGAACGGGGTCTCGGCGGCCCCGATCGTGGACGAGATCCCGGCCCCAGAACCCACGACCTGGACCATCTTCGCGATGCTGATCGGCGGCTGGGTTGCCTGCAAGCGACTTCGCCGCCACGGGTAGGAGACGACCTCGCTTTTGAGCAGGGGGCCGTCGAGCCGTCATCATCGGTGCAGCCGGCCCGTTCGAACGCTGGGCCACGACCGCCTGCCTCAGCTCAGCGCCCCTCGACGGTGAACCACTCGCCAGGCTGAAGCACGACCGGCTGCGCGGACGTCTCGGCCTTGACCCGCTCGGCCCACGCGGCGGCGTCCTGGGTGATCGGCGGGAACGTGTTGTAGTGGATCGGCAGGACGAAGCGCGGCTTGAGCAGCTTCACCGCGCGCACAGCGTCCTCGGGCCCCATCGTGTAGTAGTCGCCGATGGGCAGGATCGCCAGGTCGATCCCTGCCTCGCCGATCAGCGCCATGTCGCCGAACAGCGCGGTATCGGCGGCGTCGTAGATGCGAAGCCCATCGGGCAAGGTCAGTACGAACCCGCACGGGTTCCCGCCGTTGCTGCCGTCGGGAAGCGCCGAGCCGTGGAAGGCCAGAGTCAGCTTGACCCGCACGGCGTTGTCGAACAGGAAGCTGCCCCCGTGCTGGAGTCCCTGCACCTTCTCCGCCGGCACCCCCTGCTGCGGCTCCTGAAGCCACAGGCTGATCTCGTAGTTCGAGGCGACCGTGGCGCCGGTGCGCTTCGCGATCGCAACCGCGTCGCCCACGTGGTCGCCGTGACCGTGCGAGATCAGGATCAGGTTGGGCGAGACCTCGTCGGCCGAGACCGCCGCGCTGGGATTGCCGGTCAGGAACGGGTCGATCAGGACCGAACGGCCCTCGCTCTCGACCAGGAGCGCGGAATGCCCCAGCCATCGCACTCGTGTCGCCATGTCGCACCCCCATCTCGTCCCAGGTGATCGCGGTTTCCGCCAACCGACCGATGATACAACTGGAATGCCCGGCGGTCCAAGCCGTTGGGTGCGAACGGCGAGCGAGCGAGATGGCGCCGCGAGGCCATGGCATCGAGCATTCGTGCGGTCGACCGTCCGCGCGCCGTGCTCCGCGGATCCGGCACCGACCGGGCTGACGACGGAGCGCGGCCAGCGGACGGCTACTGCCTGCGCGGATGCTGCCGAGTACAATGGAAATGGAAGAGGAAGCCTCGAGAACCCGATCTGACCCGGCATGTGGACCCTAGATTGATGACGATGACGGCGGCTCGATCGCGAATCCTGGTTGTTGTGCTCGGCGGAGCCGTCCTGGCCGCCACGGCAGCGGGGATCGGCGTGGTGCGAGGTTGGTGGAGGACCGGAGACACCGGCCGGACGAATGCTCAGGGTCAGGGCGTCAGCCGCGCGGCGTCGCGCGTGGCCGCCGCGATCCGCGCAGGCCGGCTGGACGAGGCGCTCGCCGCCTGTGCCGACCCGCCCGGGACCGGGCTCGGGGCCGACGAGCTGGGCGAGCTGGGCTCCTGGCTGATCGGCAAGGATCGCCTGGTGCTCGGCTGGACCGCACTCGAGGCGGCGCGGCGGGTCGACCCGCGCCACGCGGCAACCGCCCGGGCGCTCGACCAGCTCGAGGGACGGCTGGTCGTCGCCTCCGGCCAGGAGCTGGCCACTCGCCGCGAGGCCGCTGACGAGGTCGAGTTCCTCCGCGGCGTCCGAGGCGGGCCAGCGCTGGGGCTGCTGGCCCTGGGCCTGGCGCGGTTCGGCGACACACCGGCCGCCGCCCGCGAGCTGCTCGACCGCGTGCTGATCCGCAACCGCGCCGAGCTGCGCGCGATCGATGCCCCCGCCGGGTCGCTCAGGCTGCTCGCCCGGCTATTGATGGAGACCGGCCGGCCCGCCGACGCCGAGCGGCTGCTCTCACCGCTGATCGCGACCGCCGCGAATCCCCCGGCTTCGCCAGGCGCCAGCTCGAGCGGGGTCGACCGCGAGGCGGCCTGGCTGCTCAGCCGTGTCGCCCTCCAGCTCGACCAGCAGGACCGGGCCGATGCCATGCTCGAGCGGGCCGCCGGCTTCGGCGCGGGCGATTCCTCGCCCGAGCCGGCTCCGTTCGTCGGCTCGCGCAAGTGTGCCGAGTGCCATCGGATCGCCTATAGCGCAGCGCAGCGCGAGACCAACCCGCACGCGCGCACGATCTACCTGGGCAAGGGGCTCAAGGACGTCCCGCTGCCTGACCGGCCGGTCCCCGACCCGCTGGATCCGCACGTCCAGCACGGCTTCACCCGCAAGGCCGACGACCGCATCGAGCTGGAAACCCGCGACGAGAAGGGCCAGGTCGCCCGCGCGGTCGTCGCCTACGCCATGGGATCGGGCGAGCACGGCATCACGATGGTCTCCCGCGACGTACCCGGCGGCACTCCTCGCCAGCTACGGATCTCCTATTATACCGCCGAGCACACCTGGCGCGAGACCAAGGGCGTTACCGCCGTGCCCCATGACCCGAAGGACTTCATCGGGCTGGAGCTCTCGGACAAGTCGCTGCGCCAGTGTCTCCAGTGCCACACCACCTGGTTCCGCGCCGCGCTGCCGATCCCCAACACCACCCCCGGCCCCGAGTCGGCCGACCTCGGCATCGGTTGCGAGCGATGCCACGGGCCCGGACTCAACCACGTGAAGGCCGTCGAGTCCGGCTTCGCCGAGTGGGCCATCGGCGCCACCAGATCGTCGCCGCCGCGGCGGCTGTTGCGCTCGTGCAACGAGTGCCACGGCTCGAACGGCACGGTCGAGCCGAGCGACCCCGAGTTCACCCGCGTGCAGGGGACCACCCTGAGGTTTAGCCGCTGCTACACCGGGGCCGACGGCGCGCTCCACTGCGCCACCTGCCACGACCCGCACCGCGGCCTGGATACCGTGAGAACGCACTACGAGCCGAAATGCCTCGCCTGCCACGACACGAAGTCCAGGGGTAAGGCATCGGGCGCGATGGCCACGGCAAAGGCGGAGGGCGCAGCGCATGGCGGAACCGCGGGCGGCGGACCGGCTTCTCAGCATCGATCTCCGCCGATCTGCCCGGTCAACCCGGCCGAGGGCTGCATCGACTGTCACATGCCCAGGGTCCAGGAGCCCAGCCTGAAGATGCGGTTCACCGACCATCATATCCGCGTCCATCGCGAGCCGGCGGCCACCCCGGCGAAGGGAGGCTGATCCGATGAAGGCCGAGACGTCCCCGCCACCAACCGGCGCGAACAACCCGAAGAGTCCCCCTCAACCTCATGGCAAGCGCGCCGACGAACCAATGGCCCGTTCCTGGGGTAGATGGCGGGTGGCCGGCATCATTGTGGTGGTCCTCGGCCTCGCGATCCTGGGCTATGTGGGTATGACGCAGTACCGAACCGCCCGGCTGGCTGCCAGGGTGCGGACCCTCTTCGCCGAGCGCCGCTATGACGAGGCTCGCCAGCCCCTGGAGCAATGGCTCCGCGACAGTCAGGGCGAGAGTCAAAGCGCCGACGAGCCACAGCTCCAGCACAGACCGCGCTCGCGTCTGGCGATCGCCATGTGGCTCTTCTCGCTCTGGGAACGCAATCTCCAGCGAGCAGGCGAGGCCCAGTATTACCGCGCCTGGCTGGCCCTGGTCGATCAGGACCCGCGCCAGACTGTCGAGTCGATCGAGCAGGCGAAGCGCCTGGGTTTCGACCGATCGGCCCTGGAAGTTCTCGTTGGGATTCACCAGGCTCGCCTCAGGCGGCTCGATGTCGCCGAGCCGATCCTCCGCGCGGCCTTCGCCCGTAACAGTGAACCGCGCGATCTGGTCGCGCGCGAGCTGGCGAGCATCTATCTGGCAACCTATCGATTCCCCTACGCGGCCCCGGCCATCGAGCGCTATCGCGAGCTCGCCCCGAACGATCCCCGGCCCTATCTCTGGAACAACGAGATCAACTCGCGCTCCGGGGCATCGCCGGCAATCTTGATCCGCAACTACCGCGCTGCGCTCGAGCGCGACCCGAATCTCGACAAGGCGCGGCTCGGCCTGGCCGAGCAGCTCAGCAAGGACCAGCGGTTCGACGAGGCCGAGCAGGAGTACCGCACCTATCTGAAACGAAATCCCCGGGATGTCTCGGCACTCGTGGGACTCGGCCGCAATGCCTTTCAGAACGGCGACATCGCCGGTGCCACCCACGAGTTCGAGGCAGCTCTGGCGATCGACCCGGACCGACGCGACGCGCTCAAGGAGCTGGCCCAGCTCGACCTCCGCTTCGGCCGGTTCGACCAGGCCCGGCGCCGGCTCGAACGACTCTCGCGTCTCGATCCTTATGACCACGAGGTGAGTTACACCTATGCCCAGGCGCTGCGACTCTCCGGCCACCTGGATCAGGCCCGGATCGAGTCGGAGCGCGCGGCGCGGCTGCGGAAGGAGCACGAGCAGATCGTGCAGCTCCGATTCAGCATCGTCAAGGACCCGAACGACGTGAAGGCGCGGTATCAGGTCGCGCGGTGGATGTTCGAGCACGGCCACGCCGACGAGGGTCTGAAATGGGCCCGCGAGATCCTCCGGGCTGACCCCCATCACTCCGGCATCCACCAGATGCTGGCCAGTTATTACGCCGCGCACGGCGACCCCGGCCTGGCGAACTATCACCGCACGATGGCCACGAGCAGCCAGGAAGCACGGTGACGCCACGACGTTCCGATACACAGACCCACGGATGCCGTCCGGCGCCTGGGAGGGCGAGCGCCTTCCGGCGAGCCGGAACGCGGAACAGGCCCGGAATATTACCCCGGCACGAAAGATCCTCAAGTCGGTCGGGCATTCTTGCCCGACACTCAGGTCCCGTCGGGCGAGAATGCCCGACCTACTTTCATTACGGTGTAATAAGCCCGGCACGACACGAGCCTCAACCTCCCGTCGGACGATCGGAGATGCGGGTGCATCCGCGTGCGATCGGAGGTCCGACGGAAGGTTCAGACCCAGCCGGCCATCGGCTCAGTCCTTGAGCTCGAAATCGAACTTGTTCTTCTCCGCCTTCACGGTCGCCTTGAGATCCGTCGTCTCAGGCAACTGGTACTTGCCGGGGACCGA
>JAKAUH010000330.1 GCA_021818605.1 Planctomycetota bacterium | reverse complement strand
GTCATCCGCTGGTGCTGACAACATCGTACACGTTCTCAGTAACAAACGGCTTCACAATCGCGATGTTCTCCCTCTTCCGAGAACCTACGACCCGACCACCCGACCACCAGAAAACCCGACCACCCCTCGCCTCGGACGCTCTCGTCGTGGTAACTTGCCGGCTCATCTCGGACCCGGCGCGGCCAGGAGAACAGGAGACGACCGATGACACGCGAACATCTCTTGGTGATCGATCAGGGGACGACCAGCACGCGGGCCGTCGTGTACGACCCGCGGCTCCAGGTCGTGGGTCAGGGCCAGGCCGAGGTCCTGCCGACCTACCCTCGATCGGGCTGGGTCGAGCACGACCCGGAGGCTCTCATCCGATCGGTCGGACCGCAGGTATCCCGGGCACTTGATGAGTCAGGCGTACGGCCCGACCGGATCGCCGCCATCGGGCTGACCAACCAGCGCGAGACGACGATCGTCTGGGACCGGGCGACCGGCCGAGCCGTTGCCCCGGCCCTGGTCTGGCAGGATCGGCGTACCGCCCCGGCATGCGAGCGGCTCAGGGATCGTCAGGCGTGGGTTTCCGAACGGACCGGACTGGTGATCGACCCGTATTTCTCCGCCACCAAGATCGCCTGGATCCTCGACAATGTTCCCGAGGCACGCCGACGCGCCGGGGCCGGCGAGTTGGCCGCGGGCACCGTTGACAGCTTTCTGGTCTGGCATCTAACCGCCGGCAAGAGCTTCGTCACCGATGCGACCAATGCCTCCCGAACGCTGCTCATGGACCTGCAAACCATGCGCTGGGCCGAGGACCTCTGCGACTTATTCGAGGTTCCACCTGGATTATTACCCGAGATCCGTCCCAGTTCGGGCGAATTCGGCCGAACGAGCAGGCTCAGTTTCCTCCCCGACGGACTGCCGATCCTGGGCATCGCGGGCGACCAGCAGGCCTCGCTGATCGGCCAGGGATGCATCGAGGCCGGCCAGGCCAAGTGTACCTATGGGACAGGTGCGTTCCTCCTCGCGCACACCGGCGGCCGGATCGTGCCGTCCCGCAACGGGCTGGTCACGACCCTCGCGGCCACGCTCGACGGGCAGCCGCCGCAGTATGCCGTCGAGGGGAGTGTCTTCGTCGCCGGCGCGGCCGTGCAGTGGTTCCGCGACGGTCTCAAGGCGATCGGCGCCTCTTATGAGATCAACCCGCTCTCGCTCGAAAGCGACCCGGCGATGGACGTGGTCTTCGTGCCGGCGCTGACGGGACTGGGAGCCCCGTACTGGCGGCCCGAGGCGCGCGGGACAATCTTCGGCCTCACGCGCGCCACCTCGATCGCCGACCTCGCCCGCGCCACGCTCGAAGGAGTCGCCTGCCAGGTCGCCGATCTGATCCGCGCGATGGATCAGGACCTCGGCTACCCGCTCGCGGAGATCCGCGCCGATGGCGGCATGGCCCGCTCGGATCCGTTCCTCCAGTTCCAGGCCGACCTGCTGGGCGTACCGATCCGCCGCAGCCCGCAGACCGAATCCACCGCGATGGGCGCGGCGCTGCTCGCTGGACTGGGCGCGGGGCTCTGGCCCGACATCGAGGCCGCGGTCGCCCTCATCGAGTCGGCCGGGCGAATTTTCTCACCCGGCCGCGACGACGCGTGGAGGAACCAGGTCCAGGACCGATGGCGCCGGGCGGTGGAGACCGTTGTGAGGCATTATCAGTAGGCTCACGCGTTGTCGGTGATCGCCTTCAGAATCCCCATGATCCGCGGCAGGTTGTCGATGAAGTGCTCCTCGCGGTCCAGCAGGACCTCGTCGCCCTCCATCCGAAGGAATTTCCACGCGGCCCCCGTCGTGACGACTCCGAAGACTGGCCCGGATCGGTCGTGGCTGCGCTCGTTGCTGATGCGGGCCGCGTACATCGAGGCGATGCACTGGCCCAGCCCCGTGCGGATCAGATCGTTCTTGGCCTCCACGACGGCCACGAAGGGGGCACGCAAGACGTGCTCGCTGCCGCCCCTCGTGAGGATGAAATCGCAGTAGCCCGCCAGTCCCCGCGAGGGATCGACGTCCCACTCCACACCAGAGAACAGCGCGATCTTGCCACCCGCGAGCCGTCGCAGTTCCAGCAGCACCGGCGCGATGATGAACTCCGATTTCGCCTTCTCGGTGCTATTCGCCAGGGCCAGTTGCGTGCCCTGGTGCACGGTCTCGGCGACCGAGTCTCGCACCGGACACTCGGGAGCGTCGGGGAAGAGGTCGGCGTCTCGAAGCTGGAGACCCAGATCCTGCTCCACCTTCGGGAAGCTGAAGTCACGAAACGACATGGCGCCTCACTTGTCCCTGCGGATTCCCCCCGGGCCGGCCAGGGCGGCCTGGGCGGCGGCCAACCGGGCGATCGGGACGCGAAACGGCGAGCACGAGACGTAGAGCTTCAATGCTCGATCATTCCGGCTCACACCATTCGTCTAAGGTAATCTCGCGGCCGACGATCACCTCCACCTGGCGGATCATCATTCGAAGCTGCGGCACGGAGTATTCTTCGTTCGAGGGCAACGTCAGCCGGTGCTGGCCCAGAATCACGAATTGATGCCGCCCGCCCGAGAAGACACCTCCGAAGCCGAGGCGTCGCAACCGGCGGATGAAGTCCGGCCGCTTACACGGACTCCACCTCGGCATGAGTGACGTCCTTGTTCAGGTCGATCTCGCCGAGCACGGGGAGTTGATGGCCCAACCGAAGCCCGAGCAGCAGCCAGTCCTCGAGGACTGACCGCAGCTCGCGCTCGCATTCCCGCAGCCCGACTTTGAACGCAATCACGCCAGGGCAGTCGGGGATAGTTCCCGCAAACGAGCCGTCTTCGAGCTTGTCGTAGACGGCCCGGTCGAGGGCTTCATCGAGGTACTGGCTCAGGATGAACTGTACACTCACCTTACTTGTCCCTGCGGATTCCCCCCGGTCCGGCCAGAGCGGCCTGGGCGGCGGCCAGCCGGGCGATCGGGACGCGGAACGGCGAGCACGAGACGTAGTCCATGCCGGCCGTGTGGCAGAAGACGACGCTCTCGGGATCGCCGCCGTGCTCGCCGCAGATGCCGACCTTCAGGTGCTCGTTGTGCTTCTCCTTGCGGGCCTTGCGGCCCCGGGCGATCCCCATCTCGACGAGCTGGCCGACGCCGTTGGCATCGAGCGTCTGGAACGGGTCGACCGGCAGGATCTTCTCCTTGAGATAGGTCGGCATGAAGCCGCGGATGTCGTCGCGCGAGAAGCCGAAGGTCATCTGCGTCAGGTCGTTGGTGCCGAACGAGAAGAACTCAGCCTCCTCGGCGATCCGGTCGGCCGTGAGCGCGGCCCGCGGGACCTCGATCATCGTGCCGATCTGGTACTCGACCTTCACCCCGGCCTTCTTCATGACCTCCTCGGCCACGGCGATCGTCCGCTTCTTGAGGAACGCCAGCTCCTCGATCGTGCCGACCAGCGGGATCATGATCTCGGGCAGGACCTTCTTGCCCCGCTTCTGGACCTCGATCGCCGCCTCGATGATCGCGCGGACCTGCATGTCGCCGATCTCGGGGAAGACGATCGGCAAGCGGCAGCCGCGGAAGCCCAGCATCGGGTTGAACTCGTGCAGTTCCTCGACCCGATGCTTCACTCGTTCGGCGGAGATACCGAGCTGCCCGGCCACCTCGGCCTGGCCCTTGGCGTCATGGGGCAGGAACTCGTGGAGCGGCGGATCGAGCAGCCGGATCGTCACCGGCAGGCCGTCCATCGCCTCGAAGATCCCGACGAAGTCCTCACGCTGGAACGGCTCGAGCTCGTCGAGCGCGGCCTTGCGCCCGGCCTCGTCGTCGGCGAGGATCATCTTCCGCATGGCGACGATCCGCTGCTCGCCGAAGAACATGTGCTCGGTGCGGCACAGTCCGATCCCCTCGGCGCCGAACTCGCGGGCCTTGGCGGCGTCCCTGGGCGTGTCGGCATTCGTGCGGACCTTGAGCGTGCGGACCTTGTCGGCCCAGCCCATCAACACGGCGAAGTCGCCCGAGATCGTCGGGGCGACCGTGGAGACCTGGCCGAGCATGACCTCGCCGGTGGCGCCGTCGATCGTCAGATATTCGCCGACCTTGATCGTCTTGTCGCCGATCGTGATCTTGCCGGCCTTCTCGTCGATCCGGATGGAGTCGCACCCGACCACACACGGCTTGCCCCAGCCGCGGGCGACGACCGCCGCGTGGCTGGCCTTGCCGCCGGTCGCCGTGAGAATCCCCTTCGCCAGGTGCATGCCGGCGACGTCCTCGGGGCTGGTCTCCTTGCGGACGAGCATGATCGGCTCATTGGGATGCTCGGCGTGGAACTCGACGGCATCCTCGGCCGAAAGGATCACCTTGCCGCTGGCGGCGCCAGGGCTCGCGGCGATCCCGCGGGCGACAACATCCTTCCTGGCCTTCGGGTCGAGCTGTGGCAGCAGCAGGTGATTGAGACTGTCGGGGCTAACCCGCTTGATGGCCGTCTTCTCGTCGATCAGCCCTTCCCTGGCCATCTCGACGGCGATCCGAACCGCCGAGGTCCCGGTCCGCTTGCCGCTCCGCGTCTGGAGCATGTACAGCGTACCGTCCTCGACGGTGAACTCGATGTCCTGCATCTCCTTGTAATGCGTTTCGAGCTTCTTGCGGATCTCGAGCAACTGGCTGTAGACCCTGGGCATCTCCTGGCCGAGGTGGGTGATGTGCTCGGGCGTGCGGATGCCCGCGACCACGTCCTCGCCCTGCGCGTTGACCAGGTAGTCGCCGAAGAACTCGTTCTCGCCCGTGTTCGGGTCGCGGGTGAACGCCACGCCGGTCCCGGAGTTGGTCCCGGTATTGCCGAAGACCATCGCCTGCACGTTGACCGCGGTGCCCTTCAGGCCCGTGATCCGCTCGATCCGCCGGTACTCGACGGCCTTGTTCCCCATCCAGCTATTGAAGACCGCCATGATGGCCTTCCAGAGCTGGTCCTTCGGGTCCTGGGGAAACGGTGCCTTGACGTGCTTCTCATACACGGCCTTGTACCGCTTGACCAGCTCCTTGAGGTCGTCGGCGTTCAGGTCGGTGTCGAGCTTCACCCCGCGCTGCTTCTTCAGCGAGTCGAGCTCGTGCTCGAAGTGCTCGTGCTCGACGCCCATCGCCGTCGAGCCGAACATGTCGATCAGCCGGCGGTAGCCGTCGTAGGCGAAGCGCGGGTTGTTGGTCTTCTTCGCCAGGCCCTCGACCGAGGCGTCGGTGAGGCCCAGGTTCAGAATCGTGTTCATCATGCCCGGCATCGACAGGGCCGCGCCCGAGCGAACGCTCACCAGGAGAGGGTCGGCCGGGTCACCGAACTCCTTGCCGACTGCCTCCTCCATGCGCGAAAGGGCCTGCTCGACCTGCGGCCTCACCTCGTCCGGGAGCTGGCGGCCCCCGTCGTAGTAGGTCGCGCAGACCTCGGTGGTGATGGTGAACCCCGGCGGGACCGGGATGCCGATGAGGCTCATCTCCGCAAGGTTCGCCCCCTTGCCGCCGAGCAGCTCCTTCAAGTCGGCGCGGCCTTCGGCCGAGCCCCCGCCGAACGAGTACACGTATTTCTCGGTATTCGCCATCGTTCTCACTCGTTGATCGATCCGGTTTGATGCCAGGTCCACGTACGTTGTGCTCGGGCCGGGTGCGCCTGCGGCGACGGGGACGATCACAACGGCCGTGTTCGCGCAGAATGGTAGGAAAGAATACCGAACGTTATCCTTTCCCGCGAGGATCGTCAAGCATCCGGTCACGCGGCGCGGCGAGCCAGCCAACGACACCGGCCAGGGGCGGGCGATCAAAAAAGGAGGATTGGGATGACAGCCGGTCAGCGACAGGCCCGCGATCAAAAAGCAGCCGAGGCGAGGCGAGGCGAGTCCAGTCCAGGTGCGACGGCCGGTCAACGGGCGGCCACACGGCCAGGCGAGCGCGTGAGCTTCTCGACCGTGGGCGAAGGCAAGCTGAACGGACGGTCGACCACCCGGTCGCCCGGCTTCAAACCCGCGACCACCTCCGCATGGTCAGGATCGCTCAGGCCGATCTTGATCGGCTGCCACCGCCAGGGATCGTGGTCGGCGTCCGCCAGGGACCGGTCGAACAGTGCGACGTACGGCTTGCCCTCGACCCACCGGATCGCGTCGATCGGCACTCGAGTCACACCCTCGCGGCGCTCGACCTCGATCTCGATCTCGGCCGAGAGACCGGGCCGCAGTTCGTCGAAGCCCTCGAGGATGTCGATGTTGGCGTAATAGATCCGCACGTCGGAGCCGCGGATCGGGATCGAGATCGGAACGACCTCGGCAACGACCCCCTTCAGGGGATGACCGGGGTAGGCGTCGGCTCGAACGATCACCGGTTGACCGGTCTGCACCAGCGGCATCTTCGACTCGTTGATCTTCGCCTTGACCCGCATGTGCTGCGGATCGGGCAGGGTGAAGATCGGCTGCTTCTCGCGCAGGGTCACGCCCTCGTCGATCACCACGGAGGCCATGCCGCGCCAGTCGGACTGGTTGGCGTAGACGATGATCCCGTTGCCAGGGGCTCTCACTGTGCAGTGGGCGATGTTCTGCCGCAGCCGCTCCAGCCGCTGCGTCTCGAGGCTGAACGACGCCTGCTGGTTGAGGAGATCGGCCTGGATCGCGGCGACGTTGGCCTCGAGCGACTTGATGATCTTCGGCCCGGTGTAATTGAAGAGGCGATCGTACATCCCCCGCGCCTCCTTGAGCGCGATCTCGGCCTGC